>NZ_RIBZ01000486.1:0-1965 GCF_003721215.1 Streptomyces botrytidirepellens | reverse complement strand
CTCGCCGTACGGGAGCCCGCCGCCGCCCCGGCTCCCGCGGGCGCCGCCGCGACGGCCGTCGCCGTCCCCGAACCGGCCGCCGGGCCGTCCACGGAGATCGTTCCCGCGCGGTCCGCGAAGGGCTCCGGCGGGCGTCACCGGCGCCGCGCCAACCGGTGGCGGACGTTCTTCTTCATCCTGTGGCGGGACATCTTCGTCACCGGCCGCGAGATGGGCCCGTTCCTGGGCCAGGTCATCGTGGAGCCGTTCTTCATGCTGTTCGTCTTCGGCAAGGTGCTCGGCGAGATCGGCTTCACCCAGCCCGGGTTCCAGCAGGTGCTGCTGCCCGGTGTGGTGGCGCTCAACAGCTTCCTGGTCGCCCTCCAGAACACCGCGCTGCCGCTGGCCATCGACTTCTCGTGGACCAAGGAGATCGAGGACCGGCTGCTCGCGCCCATCCCGGTCTCCCTGGTCGCGGTGGAGAAGGCGGTCTTCGGCGCGATGCGCGGTCTGATCGGCTCCCTGGTCATGATCCCGATCGGTCTGGCGCTGCTGGACGACGTCTCCTGGCCGATGTCCAAGATGCCGGAGACGCTGGGCATCCTCAGCCTCGGCGGGCTGGTCGGCGGCTGCGTCGGCCTCACCCTGGGCACCCTGGCGCCCGCGCGTCACATCTCCATCGTCTTCGCCATGACGCTCACCCCGATCATGTTCACCGGGGCCACGCAGTTCCCGTGGCGGAGCCTGGACGGCGTCCGCTGGTTCCAGATCCTGTGCACGTTCAACCCGCTGACCTACATCACCGAGGCGATGCGCGGGCTGCTGCTGACCCCCGGGCCGAAGACCCCGGAGTCGATCCCGCTGTGGATCTGCTTCTCCGCCATCGGGGCGGCCATCCTGATCTACGGGTTCATCGGCATCCGCGGCTTCAACCGCCGGGCGCAGGACTGAGCGCCGACCGTACCGAGAACGAAGGCACCACACACCATGACGGCATCCGAGCCATCCGAGCAGGCCAAGAAGGCCATCGTCTTCCCGGGCATGGGGCCCTCCAGCTTCGCCGAGGTGGGCAGGTTCCTCACCCTGGACCCGTTCGCCCGGAAGCGGCTGGCCGAGGCCGACGAGGCCCTCGGCTACTCGGTCTTCGACCGGCTCCGCGACTCGGAGGACGACTACTCCGAGGCGACCCAGATAGCCTTCCTGGTCAACTCGATGGCGTCCGCGGACCGGGCCGAGGAGGTGCACGGTCTCGTCCCGGACCTGTGCGTGGGCCCCAGCTTCGGGCAGAAGGCGGCCGCCGCGTACGTCGGTTCGCTGCCCTTCCCCGAGGTGGTGCGGCTCACCGCGGAGCTGGCGCGCTGTGAGCACGCGTACTTCGAGGAGGAGTACCAGGACGCGGTCACCCACACCTTCGTCCGCACCCCGCAGGAGAAGCTGACCGGGATCCTCGACGAACTCGGCGAGCGCGGCGAGTGGTACGACTACTCCGGCTACCTCGACGACGGCTTCTTCATGGTGTCGCTGCGCGAGAAGGAGCTGGACGGCTTCAAGCAGAGCATCAGCCAGGCCGGCGGGTACTCCATGTACACCATGGTCCCGGCGGTGCACGCGCCCGCGTTCGCGGAGCTGCGGCGCCGGGCCGCGGAGGAGATCCTGCCCCGTTACGAGATCCTCGACCCGAAGCTGCCCGTGGTCACCGACCAGGACGGCTCGCTCGTGACGACGGCCGACGAGCTGCGCACGATGCTGCTGGACACCTTCGACCTGCCGATCCACTGGCCCAAGGTCGTGGACGCGCTGAAGGGGGCCGGGGTGTCCACGATGTACATCACCGGCCCGGACAACCTCTTCCACCGGCTGGACCGCACCAAGTCCAACTTCGAGGTCGTGACGGTGGGCCCGGGCAAGCGGCAGCGCCCGCCGCGCAAGCGCTGACAGCGCGAGAACGTCAACGGGCCGGGCCCCGCACCCCTTCAGGGTGCGGGG
>NZ_RIBZ01000483.1:0-1957 GCF_003721215.1 Streptomyces botrytidirepellens | reverse complement strand
GCTGGCGGCCTGGGCCGCGGCGGCGGTCGCGTTGGGCACGCCCGGCCGCACCGTGGCCGTGGTCTGCGCGGGCGCCTGCCTGGCGGCAGCCGTCCTGCTGTACGTGACCCGTCGGCGCCGGGTCGACCTCGCACAGGCCAGGAGGCGCACGGCGGGGGCGATCGCGGCGGTCCTGTTGTGCGGGGCCACGGCGGGAGCGGTCGCGGCGCTGCACGCGGCGGACGTGCGGCGCGGACCGGTTCCGGCGCTGGCCGGGGAGTTCGCCGAGGCGACCGCCGAGGTGACGGTCACGAGGGATCCGAGGCTCAGCCGCCCCCGGGTGCGCGGGGCCGCGCTCGCTCCGGTGTCGGTGGTGGTCGAGGCCGAGGCCACCAGGATCACCGGGCCTGACGGCACGTCGACGAAGACCCGGGCCCCGGTGCTGGTGACGGTTCGCCCGGAGACCCGGCAGCGAGCGGCATGGATCCGGCTGCTGCCGTCCACGCGGCTGCGGGTGCACGGCCGCCTGGCGCCGCCGCTGCGGGACGGGGACCGGCTCGCGGCGGTGGTGCGCGGCGACAGCGGTCCGCCGCGCGTCATCGGGGCGCCCAACTCGGTCCAGCGGCTGGCGGGCCGGCTGCGCGCCGGGCTGCGTACGGCGACCGACGGGCTGTCCCCGGACGCGCGGGCGCTGCTGCCCGGGCTCGTCGTGGGGGACACCTCACGGGTCCCGCCGGACCTCGACGAGGCGTTCCGGGCCACGGACATGACGCATCTGCTGGCCGTATCCGGCAGCAATCTCACGCTTCTGCTGGCGTTGCTGACGGGCCCTCCCCACCTCGCCGCGCGGGCCGAGCGGCGCGGGCTGGCCGCGGCGCTCGGCATGCGACTCCGGACGACGGCCCTGCTCGGCGGCGCGCTCACGCTCGGCTTCGTGGTCGTCTGCCGTCCCGACCCCAGCGTGCTGCGGGCGGCGGCGTGCGGGCTGATCACGCTGCTGGCCATCGGCACCGGACGCCGCCGCTCCCTGCTCCCGGCCCTGGCCGCCGCGGTGCTGGCCCTGCTGCTGTACGACCCGTGGCTGGCCCGGAGCTACGGGTTCGTGCTCTCCGTCCTGGCCACCGGCGCGCTGCTCACCTTCGGACCGGGGTGGAGCGCCGCCCTGCGGCGCCGTGGGGTGCCGCCGCGACCGGCCGAGATGCTGGCGGCCGCCGCGGCGGCGCAGGCGGTGTGCGCGCCGGTGGTGGTGATGATGGCCGCCCGGGTGAGCCTGGTGGCGATCCCCTGCAATCTGTTCGCCGAGCTGGCGGTGGGGCCCGCCATGATCCTCGGCTCCGCCGCGCTCGCGGTGGCCCCGCTCGCGCTTCCGGTCGCCCGGTGGATCGCCTGGCCCGCGGGCTGGCCCGCCGAGTGGATCGCCGGGGTGGCCCGCACCGGCGCGGGGCTCCCCGGTGCGGAGGCGGGCTGGCCGGGCGGCTGGCCCGGTGGGCTGCTGCTGGCGGCGGTCACCCTGGTCGCCGTCCTCCTGGGGCGCCGCCTGCTGCGGCACCGGTGGCTGTGGGCGGTCTGTGCGCTGCTCCTGCTGCTCGCGGTGATCCGCCCGGCGCCGCTGACCCGGGTCCTCACCGGTTGGCCGCCGCCCGGCTGGCGGATTGTGGCCTGCGATGTGGGCCAGGGGGACGCCCTGGTCCTGGCCGCGGGCCCCGGCACGGCCGTCGTCGTGGACGCCGGTCCCGAGCCACGGGCCGTCGACCGCTGTCTGCGGACGCTGGGCGTGGTCCGCATCCCGCTGCTCGTCCTCACCCACTTCCACGCGGACCATGTGGCCGGGCTGCCCGGGGTGCTGCGCGGCCGCTCGGTGGGGGCGATCGAGACGACCGGACTGGCGGAGCCGCCAGGGCAGGCCGCGGCCGTGCGGCGCGGGGCAGCGGCGGCGCGGGTGCCGGTGGTGACGGCCGGGCCGGGGGAGCGGCGCCGG
>NZ_RIBZ01000485.1:0-1939 GCF_003721215.1 Streptomyces botrytidirepellens | reverse complement strand
GTCGCCGCAGGGGGCGCAGCCGCCGCCCTCCGCGCCGTGCGAACCGCAGCCGCCGCCGGCCGCCGCAGCCACGTCGGCGCGGTGCGCGGGCAGCGTCCTGGTGTCCGTGCCCTCCACCTCGAAGCCCGCGTCGGCGATCATGTCCAGGTCGTCCTTGCCCGACTGGCCCTCGGTGGTCAGATAGTCGCCGAGGAAGATCGAGTTCGCCAGGTGCAGGGCCAGCGGCTGGAGCGTCCGCAGATGGATCTCGCGCCCGCCCGCGAGGCGCACCTCCACATCCGGGCACACGAACCGCACCATGGCGAGGATGCGCAGACAGCGCTGCGGGGTGAGGTTCCAGTCCCCGGCCAGCGGGGTGCCCTCGATGGGGATGAGGAAGTTGACCGGCACCGAGTCCGGGTTCAGCTCGCGCAGCGAGAAGACCACGTCGACCAGGTCCTCGTCGCGCTCGCCCATGCCCGCGATCAGCCCGGAGCAGGCCGACATGCCCGCGGACTGGGCCTGCTGCACGGTGGAGACCCGGTCGGCGTAGGTGTGGGTGGTGGTGATGTCGCCGTAGGTGGCCTCGGAGGTGTTGAGGTTGTGGTTGTACGCGTCGGCGCCCGCCTCCCGAAGCCGCTCCGCCTGCCCGTCGGACAGCAGTCCGAGACACGCGCAGATCTCCACGCCCTCGTTCTGTTCCTTGATCGCGGCGATGGTCTTGGAGACCCGGTCCACGTCCCGGTCCGTCGGCCCGCGCCCGCTGGCGACCAGGCAGACCCGCTTGGCGCCGCCCGCGACCCCGGCCTCCGCCGCGGCCGCCGCCTGGTCCGGCTTGAGCCAGGTGTACTTGAGGATCTCGGACGTCGAGCCGAGCCGCTGCGAGCAGTAGCCACAGTCCTCGGGGCACAGCCCGGACTTGAGGTTCACCAGGTAGTTGAGCTTCACCCGCCGCCCGAACCACCGACGGCGCACCTTGCCCGCGGCGGCCACCACATCCAGCACGTCGTCGTCGGAAGTCGCCAATACCGCGAGAGCCTCTGCGCGGGTCGGCGACTCGCCCCGCAGCCCCTTGTCCACCAGCGTGTTCAGCAGGTCCATGGCGGAGATCCTGTCTTACGGCACCGCTCCTGGCCAAGGAGGGACCGTACAAGACGCGGCGTTCGGGGTGTGTGTATTGCCACACCCTGCCCACGCATGGGCACGACTACCTTCTATCCGGACCCCACAGTCGGCGCCCGGCACCCGCCCGGCCGGTGCCCGCCCGTGCCCGCCCGTGCCCGAAGGAAGGCGAGGAAGCCGATGCCCCAGGACCGCCAGGACGACCCGTTCGCGTGGATCGACGCGGCACAGGAGCAGCGCGGGCGTGCCGGGCTGCGGCGCGTGCTCAAGCCGCGGTCCGCCGACTCGCCGCTGCTGGACCTGGCGAGCAACGACTACCTGGGCCTGTCCCGGCACCCCGAGGTGACGGCCGCCGCGGCGGAGGCGGCGCTCCGCTGGGGCGCCGGGTCGACCGGCTCCCGGCTGGTCACCGGGTCGACGGAGCTGCACACGGCGCTGGAGGCGGAGCTGGCCGCGTTCTGCGGCTTCGACGCGGCGCTGGTGTTCTCCTCCGGGTACGCCGCCAACCTGGCCGCGGTCTCGGCGCTGAGCGGGCGGGAGGCGCTCATCGTCTCCGACGCGGGGAACCACGCCTCGCTCATCGACGGCTGCCGGCTCTCCCGCGCCGAGGTCGCCGTCGCCCCGCACGCCGACCCCGACGCCGCGGCCAAGGTGCTCGACGGGGCCCGGAAGGAGGCCCCGGACCGGCGCGCGCTCGTCGTCTCCGACTCCGTCTTCTCGGTGGACGGCGACGTGGCGCCGCTGGCCGGGCTCGCCGCCGCGTGCCGGGCGCACGGCGCGGCGCTGGTCGTGGACGACGCGCACGGCCTGGGGGTGGTGGGCGACGGCGGGCGCGGCG
>NZ_RIBZ01000482.1:0-1920 GCF_003721215.1 Streptomyces botrytidirepellens | reverse complement strand
CTCCGCCGCCCCGGCGTCCGCCCCGCGCCGCCCCAGCCAGGTCCGGCGGCTGGCCGCCGATGTGCTCCCGCCGGTGGTGACGCGCGCGATCCGCAAGCGCCGCCGCGCCTGATCCGGCCGCGCGCCTGATCCGGCCGCGCGCCTGATCCGGCCGTGCGCCTGATCCGGCCGTGCGCCTGATCCGGTCCTGCGCCCGGCTGGCCGCCGCCGTCCGGCGACGGTCACGCCGGGGCTACCGGCGGCTCGCGGTCGGTGCGCCGAGGGTTCGGCGGACGGCGTCGCGGAGGGCCGGACCGGCCTCCAGCTCCTCGGCCCGGAACCGGAGGTGCGGTTCAGGGCGGCGGGGTCGACGCCGGTGCCGCGAGTGAGCAGCGCCCCGAGGCGGCGCACCACCGTGGCGGCCTCATCGCGCAGGCCTGGACCCCGTCGCCGGCGTCGCCACCTGACGCACCGCTAGGGCCGCCGCAGGGCCGGGTGGTCCGCGACCACCGTGCAGGATCCCGGTGCGATCTCGGTGAAGCCCGCGTCCCGTACGACCGGCAGACCGCTCCCGGTGAGCGCGCTCCACCGCTCGGCCGACGCGGTCCGCACCGCCAGCGGGAACCCGGCCTCGCGCCAGGCCGCCCGCTGGGCGTCGTCCAGCTTCCACCACGCCAGCTGCGCACCGTGCCCGGCCTGCGCCATCGCCTTGCCCGCCGACATCCCGACCTCCGGACTCAGCCACAGGATGGGCCCGGCCGGGTCCGGCGGGGGCGGTGGCGCGGGGTCGTCCAGGTCGGTGCCGGAGACCTGGAGCTTGGCCAGCTCCTTGGGCCACCCGTCCAGCGGCACCGGCGGGAACACCCGCACCTCGGCCGCCGGGCCGTCGCCCTCGGCCGCTTCCGCCCGGCCCGTGAGCGTGATGCCCGGCAGCGTCTGGGCGCGCCGCCACTCCGCGCCCCGCGCCCGCCGCACGACCTTGCGGATCCGGGCGTCCTGCCAGTCCCGCACGGCCTCGGCCCACTCGCCGTCCTCCGCCGTCGACCGCTCGTCCGACAGCAGCACCAGCACCGCTCGCGCCGCCGTCTCCAGGGCGTCCGTACGGGCCGGGGGCGCGGCCTTCTCGATCCGCACCACCAGGGGCAGCACGAACTGCGGCGCCGCGTCCCGGTCCGTCTCCGCGTGCCGGAACGGACTGCTGAGGGGGACGGGCGGAGGGCTGGTGGGGAGGGCGTCCGAACTGGTCACGCGGTCCAGTCTGCCAGCACCCGCCGACAGCGGCGGCGGGCCGCCGCCCGAGTGCCTATGCTCAACCAGCATGAGACTGCGAGGAGTCGGGCGCCGTTACGGCCTGGCCGGGCCCTGGGTGCTGCGCGGCGTCGACCTCGAGGTGCCGCCCGGCTCGCTGACCCGGGTCGAGGGGACGAACGGCAGCGGCAAATCCACCCTGCTGCGGCTGCTCGCCGGAATCGACGCCCCCACCTCCGGCCGGATCACCGGCCGCCCGCGCACCGCGTACGTCCCCGAGCGGTTCCCCGCCGAGCTGCCCTTCTCCGTCCTCGGCTACCTCACACACCTGGGCCGGATCCACGGCCTGCGCCGGGCCGAGGCGGCGCACGGGGCGGGGGAGTGGCTGGAGCGGTTCGGCGCGGACGAGTACGCGGCCACCCCGCTCGCCGAGCTGTCCAAGGGCACCAGCCAGAAGGTCGCCGTCGCCCAGGCGCTGCTGGCCGCGCCCGCCCTGCTCGTCCTCGACGAGGCCTGGACCGGCCTCGACCGGACCGCGCGCGGCGTCCTGGACGAGGCGGTCGCCGAGCGGGTCGCCGACGGCGCCGCGGTCGTCTTCGTCGACCACGACCCGCGCCGCCTGGCCGGGGCCCCGGACGCGGTGTTCCGCGTCGCGGACGCCCGCCTGGAGCCGGTGCCGGTCCCGGCGCCCGG
>NZ_RIBZ01000484.1:0-1909 GCF_003721215.1 Streptomyces botrytidirepellens | reverse complement strand
CAGCCGGTCGGCCTCCTCGCGCAGCTCGCCCGCGCGCCGCTGCACCTTCTCCAGCTGCCGGGTGAGGTCCTGCACCTCGCGCTTGGCCTGCTTGGCGGCGTTCGCGGCCGCCTCGGCCTGCACCTCGGTGAGCGAGCGGGCACCGGTGATCCGGGCCACGTCCTCGTCGAAGACGCCCGCCCCGCCGACGATGTGACGGGAGGCGTCGACGCCCGCGTCCTCCATCAGCCGGAAGATCTGGCGGCGCTGGTGCGGCAGGGCCAGCGACACGACGGTGCCGCTCTGGCCCGCCCGCGCCGTACGGCCGGAGCGGTGCAGGTAGTCCTTGTGGTCACCGGCCGGGTCCACGTTGAGCACCAGGTCGATGCCGTCAACGTGGATGCCGCGGGCGGCGACGTCGGTGGCGACGAGCACGTTGACGTACCCGTCCTTGAAGTCGGCCAGGGTCCGGGTGCGGGCGCCCTGCGTCATGCCGCCGTGCAGCGCGTCGGCGCGCACGCCCGCGTCGCACAGCTGCTCGGCGACCCGGTCGCAGCCCAGCTGGGTGCGGACGAAGATGATGGTGCGGCCCTTGCGCGCCGCGATGGCGGCGGTGACCGGGGCCTTGTCCTTCGGCTTCACCACGAGCACGTGGTGGGTCATGGTCGAGACGGCGCCCTGGGACGGGTCGACCTCGTGGGTGACCGGGTTCACCAGGTAGCGCTTGACCAGGCTGTCGATCTCGTTCTCCAGCGTCGCGGAGAACAGCAGCCGCTGGCCGCCCTGCGGCACCAGGTCCAGGATCTCGGTGACCTCGGGCAGGAAGCCCATGTCGGCCATCTGGTCGGCCTCGTCGAGGACGGCGATCTGGACCTTGTCGAGGGACGCGGCGCCGCGGTCGATGATGTCGCGCAGTCGGCCCGGGGTGGCGACCAGGATGTCCACGCCCCGCTCCAGCGCGTAGATCTGATTGCCCATCGAGGTGCCGCCGCAGACCACCTTGAGCTTGAGGCCCAGGACGTCGCCGTACGGCTGGAGCGCGTCGCTCACCTGCATCGCCAGCTCGCGGGTCGGGGTCAGGATGAGACCCCGGGGGCGCTTCTTCTCGGTGTGGCCGCCGGCCAGCGAGGTCAGCAGCGGAAGACCGAACGAGAGGGTCTTGCCGGAGCCGGTGCGGCCGCGGCCGAGGATGTCCTTCCCGGCCATGGCGTCGGGGATGGTCGCGGCCTGGATCGGGAAGGGCGTGGTGACGCCGTTCTGCGCGAGCTTGCGGACGATCTGCTCGGGAAGACCGAGTTCGGCGAAGGTGATTTCGGGGCCCTTGGAGGTCTCGGGAGTGCTCTGCTCGGCGTCCTCGGCGTCAGCCGCGTCGACTGTGTCATCGGCGGAGACGTCGGCGCCGGGCTCGGCGGGGGCAGTGGTGGGCTCGGCGCGCTCGGCCTGCTGGAGCTGCTCGACCGGCTGGGGCTGGTCCCCCGGGTCGCCCTGCTCGTCGGTGGCGGGCATGACGGCGTGATCAGTGGAAACGGACATGCGAAATGCGAAACCTTCCGGAGTCTCGGCACGCGCCCAAACTCCGTGTTGTCGCAAACGACCGCCTCTATGCGGTCAGCCACGGGATGGCAAGGAACGCGCCTCACGGCGCACTTCGATGAGGCGCCGGGCAAATGGGATCAAACGATCTACCACCATACGCACCCCCACCCCCCAAGAGCAAATTCGCTCCGCCAACCCACCATCCCTGCCCCCTGAGCCGTACATCACACTCCGGGCCGCCCCGTGCGTTCGCCCGCGCTATCCGGCGGGCTCCGCGGGCGCCGAGGCGGGCGGCGACGCCGGTTCCGACGAGGTGGGCTTGGGGTCGGGCGCGCTCGGCGCCGGGCTCGTCGGACGCGGCTCCGGGGCGGCCTCGGTGGGCGCGGGCTGGCCC
>NZ_RIBZ01000480.1:0-1893 GCF_003721215.1 Streptomyces botrytidirepellens | reverse complement strand
GGGTCGGTGCTGGTCATCGCGGACGCGGGGCGGGGGCTGGCGCAGCCCGCGTTCGCGGGCTGAGCGCGGCCGGGGCCGCCGCCGGACCCGACGGCTCTCCCCACAGGATCCTCACCCTTCCCGCTCCTGCGCTGTGTGCAGGTCACATAACCTGCCCGGCGAAATGAACGACGCGCACACGTCTCGTAGAAGGCCGAAGCGCCGCGGCCGCCGCGCCCGCCGTGGGCGCGGCCGCCGGGTGCTGATCATGGCCGCGGTGCTGGGTCCGGTGCTGGCCGCGGTCTTCGTGGCGGAGCTGGCCACCGAGGGGTACTGGCGGGCGCCGGCACCGAAGCCGTCTCCGGAGCGGTCGGAGGGGGCGGAGCGCCCGGCCTCGGACCGTACGGAGTCCGCCGAGCCGGGCGGTGCGCGTACGCCCACCCCGGCCGAGGAAACCAGCCGCGAGCCGGAGTCCAAGCCCACCCCGGACGACGACGCGCCCAAACCCACCGACCCGGCCGACCCGTCCCCGGACGGGCCCCGCAGCCCCGCCCCCGGGGACGCCCCGCCCCGGGCCCCGGACCCCACGCACGCGGCTCCACCCTCCCCGGCGGCCCCGACCCCCAGCCCGTCGCCGACATGCACCCGTTTCCTGTGGTGGTGCGCCTGACCGCGGCTGTCCGAACGAACCTGGCTAGCGGCGGACTCGATAGCGCAGGTGGAGCACCCGATCGCCCTGGATCACGACGTGCGGGTCCTCGAGGAGGTGCTGGGCATCGACCGATCCGAAGTACCGCTTTCCCGAGCCGAAGACCACAGGCACGACGTCCATCGCCACCTCGTCCACCAGGCCGAGGGCCAATGCCTGTCCGCCGACGTCGCCCGCCGCCACAGCGACGGTGCGCCGGCCTGCGAGGTCCTTGGCCTTCGCGATCGCCTGTGCCACATCGTCGACGAAGTGGTACGGCGCCTCGGGGTGCCACCCGTCGGGCTTGGGCCGGTGCGACACCACGACGATATGTTCCCCCGCCGGCGGCGCCCCCTCCCAGCCGTTGGTCATGTCGAAGACGTGACGCCCGACCACGAGCGACCCGATGTTCGCCATCATGGGCTTGACGTACTCGGCCGAGACCCGCGAGACCTTGGCGTATTCGCTGAGCTCGGTGTCGCCGTTGGAGTACCAGTCGAAGAGAGGGCCGACTTGATCGTCCGCATCGGCGATGAAGCCATCCACGGAAACGACGTTGTGCATCACCACGGTGCTCATCACATCTCCTAGGTGCCCACAGGGCTCCAGGTAGCAGCCCCTTGTACCCATAGACCGAGCACGCCCCCGAAACTCATCCCACTGATCCACACGTGGTGAAGACCGCACGGCCGAGCCGGTGCGCCTAGTCTGCTCGGGTGACCACCGACCTGATTCTGCTGCCGCGTGTCGCTTATCGCGGACAGGAGGTCACCGCGCCCCGGCTCCGCGCCCTCCTCGCGCTGCTCGCGGGCGACGTGCGCACGGGCTGCGGCACCGAGCAGCTCGTGTCGGGGCTGTGGCCGGACGCGTTGCCGGAGCGGCCGGGAAAGGCGGTGCAGGTCCTCGTCTCCAGGGCGCGGGCGCAGTTGGGCGCCGACGTCATCGCGAGCACGCCGACCGGATACCGGCTCACCCTCGCCGAGGCGCAGGTCGACAGCTCCGCCCTGCTGCTGCACGCCGCCGCGAGCGCGGACCGGGCCAGGGCCGGGGACCACGCGGGGTCGCTGGCGGCGGCCGACGCCGGGCTCGCGCTGTGGGAGGGCACCCCTGACGGGACCGGTGACGCCGACGACCCCGTAGCCGCGTTGCGCACCGAGCGCGCCCCCGTCCGCGGCACGCTCGTACGCGCCCGGGCGCTCGCGCTCGCCCGGCTGGGGCGGCACGCG
>NZ_RIBZ01000479.1:0-1882 GCF_003721215.1 Streptomyces botrytidirepellens | reverse complement strand
CCCGCCGCCGCGCCGGACGCCACGGCGGCGGGCGGGGCCAAGGGCGTGCCGACCCCGAAGGACCTCGCGGGCCTGGGCCGAGGGCCAGGCGCCTCCGCCGCACCGCACCCGGCCCCCAGCGCCACCCTCCGCTGGTCCTCCGACAAGGGCTGGGTCGACCGCGGCCCGGGCTCCGGCGTGGGCGAGCCGCCGGAGACCGCCAATCTGCCCATGCTGGCCCAGCTCACCAGCGCCGAGCAGCGCTGGGCCGACCGCGAGGAGGACATCACCGCCGTCAGCGGCGACCCGTTCGAGGTCGGCCAGGTCTTCGCCCGCCGCTGGACCGAGCGGCTCTCCGACGCCGGCCACCTCCACCAGCTGTCGACGGAGTACCCGCGCATCCCGCACCGCATCGACGGCGAGCTGCTGCGCTACGCCGCCCGCTTCGGTCTGCTCGCCCACAAGGACGACCAGATCGACGAGCACGACCGCTATGCGATCCGGGCCGGGTTCTGGCGCGAGATCGACGTGCGCACCGCCGCCGAGCACGCCCCCGCGGGAGAGTAGGCCGGGCCCCCGCGGACGGCACCGGGTGTTTGGGCGCGTACCCTCATAGCTCGTGAGGACGGGCGCGAAACAGGCGACGGCAGGCGATGTGGTGTGCACCGTGCGCGGCCTGGTCAAGACCTATCCCGCGGCGCGTGGCCGCCGCGGTGCGCCCGCCACGCCCGCGGTGCGGGCCAGCGACGGCATCGACCTGGACGTGGCGCGCGGTGAGGTGTTCGGGCTGCTCGGGCCGAACGGCGCCGGGAAGTCGACCCTCGTACGCCAGCTCACCGGCCTGCTGCGGCCCGACGAGGGCCAGGTCCGGGTGCTCGGCCACGACCTCGTACGCCACCCCGAGCGCGCCTCCCGCCTCCTCGGCTACCTGGGCCAGGACTCCACCGCCCTGGACGAGCTGACCGTCGCGCTCGCCGCCGAGACCACCGCGCGGCTGCGCGGGCTCGACGCGCGCGCCGCCCGCGCCGAGCGGGACGCGGTGATCGAGGAGCTGGGGCTCGGCGGGCTCGCCGGGCGGCCGCTCAAGAAGCTCTCCGGCGGTCAGCGCCGGCTGGCCTGCGTCGCCGCCGCCCTGGTGGGGGAGCGGCCGCTACTGGTGCTGGACGAGCCGACCACCGGAATGGACCCGGTGGCGCGGCGCGCCGTCTGGGCCGCCGTGGACCGGCGGCGGGCCGAGCGCGGCGTGACCGTGCTGCTCGTCACGCACAACGTCATCGAGGCCGAGACCGTGCTCGACCGGGTCGCGGTGCTCGACCGGGGCCGGGTCATCGCCTGCGACACCCCCGCCGGGCTCAAGGCGATGGTCGCGGACGAGGTGCGGGTGGAGCTGGTGTGGCGCGCCGAGGCGCCGCTGCACATCCCCGGGGTCGCCGCGCTGCGGGACGCCGCGCACGCCTCCGGGCGGCGCTGGACGCTGCGGCTGCCCCCGGACGCGGCGCGCGCCGCGATCGCCACCGTGACCGGCGGGCCCGCCTTCGCCGCGCTGGACGACTTCACCCTCGCCACGCCCAGCCTGGAGGACGTGTACGTGGCGCTGGGCGGCCGTACGGAGGGTGCGGAGGGGCTGGTGAAGACATGAGGGACCGTAGGAGGGGACGGCATGCGGTGAACGCCACCGTGATCATGCCCGTAACCAAGCCCGTGACCACGCCAGACGGAAGAGGAGCAGCGCAGACGTGAGTGTCGTGCCCGCGCAGGCCATGCCCGGCATGCCGAAGGCCGGTGCGCCGGTCGAGGAGGCCGGTGGCGCCGTGCCCCGGCCAGCCGGCGCCGTCCCCGCCCCGCTCGTGGCCCCGGCGCCGCTCGCGGCCTCCGCGCGGCTGCTGCCCGCGCTGGTCGCGGT
>NZ_RIBZ01000478.1:0-1874 GCF_003721215.1 Streptomyces botrytidirepellens | reverse complement strand
CGGCCCGTGCTCCAGCACGCGCCCTCATAGCCCTCACTACCCGCCCCGCCTGTTGCCTGTCTAACCCCCGCACGCCTGACCGTGGGGTCCGCCGGGCCCCGCAGCCCGGCGCGCCCCGTGCCCTGCACTCCGGCGCCCCGCGCCCCTTGCTCGTGTGGCGCGTCGTGGTGCCGTGCCCGGCATCACCCCGTCCCGTCATCAGGAAGAGGAGTCTTCATGCCCACCCACACCCAGCCCGACTCCATCACCACCGTCACCGCCGGGTGTTCTCACCCCGGCGGCCCGGCCCGGCCGTCCACCGGTCGAGGCGGCAGCTACACCGTGACCGCGTTCGTGAATGTCGACCCGGACTGCTATGACGGCTACCAGGAGGGTCACATGGTCGCCGAGGTCACTACCTCTGCCGGTGCGCCGCTGTGTCTGGTGTTCGACACCGGCACGGTGGACCGCGCCCAGGAGGCGGCGCTGGTCGCGTACGACGTTGGTAACCGGCAGGGCAGCGACGACCGCGGCCAGTACTGGCCCGCCGATGTGCGGTCGCTGTCCAAGGGCGATGTCCTGGCGGTCACCAGCCCCGAGGGCACCACCACCTATCTCAGCGTCGATTCGCTGGGTTGCTCCGAGATCCCGCGCCCGTCGGCCTACACGGTCCTCGCTTCCGTACCCAGCGCGACGTGCCGCCGCGCTTTCCAGTGGCAGCCCGACGATCCCACGGCCACGGGTCCGCTCATCGGCGCCCTCCTCTGCGACAACGCCGACTTCCGTCACCCGTCCGGCCCCGGTGACACCATCAATCTCCTTCTCCACACGCGCGGGGCCGATCTGCTGGCCCGGCCGGGGGACTGGCTGGTGCGCGCCTACGGCGCTATCTGGCACGTGATCAGCGCCGACACGCTCGCCACGCGGCGGATCTCCGCACCCGCCACCCCGGCGCGCGCTCGCGGTCCCCGGGACCGCTGACCACACCAACCCTCTGGGCCTGCCCGCGCTGCGCTCTTACCGCGCGCGGGCCGGGCCCGGCGGCCTTCGACGGCGCCGGTACCACCGACGGGAGACGACGGCGGTACGGGCACCCAGGACCGGCAACGTTCGCCCACCGGCTCCGCACCCCTGCCCCGCCGCTCCTGGCCGGGCGGGCGCTCCTTCAGGCGCCTGGCGGGGAGCTTCCGCCACGCTCTCGCTTCCGAACAGCAGAAAGGCCCGGCTATGCCCAACATCACCACCCTGCTCACCGACGCGCTCGCCGCATACAACATCTCCGCTTTCTACGACGCGGGGGAGGGCATCCTCGTCGCGCACCCGGCCACTGTCTCCCGACACAAGGCCCTGACGGGCGAGCACATCGTGTTGGTCACGCCCTACACCCATTCCCCCGGGTGCCACGCCACCGCTTGGGTGCCGGACGGCGAACCGGACTTCATGAATATCGCCACGGTGTATGAGCCGCAAAGGGGATCGGCGCTCGACGACGAGGCGGCCCGGTGCGCGCTTGCCGTCGCCCAGTGGTTCACCGACCCGCGGCCCACCGCAGGCGCCGTCGTACTCGACGCCCTCGCCAAGTACGGCATCACCGCCCGCGAGGGCGACGCGGGCATGAGCTACGAAGTGCCGATCGGCCCGCACGCCCCGGCCCAGGCGGACAGCCCCGTGTATCTGTCCCTGTGCGACCGGGCCCCCGGCGTGGAACACGTACCCGCCGCACACACCGGATGGGTCGTGTTCGCCCACACCGCATCCGGTGAGCCGGTCGGCGACGCGCTCTACTGCACATCGGGAACCGTCCTGGTGGACTGCGACGCCGACTCCGCGGCCGCCGCTGCGTGTATCGCCGACTACCTCATACGCCTCACCCCCTGACCGCCCGCCCCCCGGGG
>NZ_RIBZ01000481.1:0-1854 GCF_003721215.1 Streptomyces botrytidirepellens | reverse complement strand
GTCCGGAGTTCACCGGACCTGCCGGACCCGCCGGATCAGGACGGCTGCCAGCCGGCGAGCCAGTCCGCGATCTCGTAGTCGGCGGCCTGCGCGTCGGTCAGCTGCGGCCGGTCGCCGCTCGCCGCACCGGAACCGGCGCCCGTGTTCTTGTACTCCGCGAAGCGGTCGTCCTTCCAGGAGAAGCCGCTCATGTCCGTCCACGGCGTGGTCTTGACCGCCGCCGACAGGTTCGTATTGCGGACGACCGTCTGCGGATCGAGGCTCGCGTCCCCGCCCGCGTGCCAGGGGCGGCCGAGGTAGAACGACCGGTTGGTGACGTCACCGCTGATGGTGCTGTCGATGAACAGGAAGCCCTTCTTCCCGGCCGCGGTCGAGGGCGCCGCGACATAGCCGCCGGAGCTGCCGTCGTAGCGCTTGACGAGCCGGATCGTCGACTTGTTGATGACGGCGGAGGCACGGCCGAAGACGAAGTCGACATTGCCCTGGATCACCGAGTTGTTGACGTACACCCGGCCGACCGTGGTCTTGCTCGCGGAGTCGAGCAGCAGGGTGTCCTGGTCGCCGACCGCACCGATGTTGTCCAGCACGATCTTGTCCGCCGCGGTGCGCAGCGCGACCGCCTGCTTGTCGGTGATGCTCGTGTTCGCCTCGTTGAAGTCGTTCACGAACTGGAGATGGCGCGCCTGGAAGTCGTCCGCCTCGACGGCGACGGTCGCGCTGCCGCTGGTGCCATAGGTCCCGCCGCCCGGCTTGGGGGTGCCGGAGGCGTTGTTGTAGACGATGGTCACGTCGCTCTTGTTGCCGGTGCTGCCCACCAGCCGGATGTGCGGCTTGTTGGAGGGGATCTTGACGGTCTCCCGGTACGTCCCGGGCTTGACGGAGATGGTGACCGCGGAGGAGTTGTTCGCCGGGACCGCGTTGACCGCCGCCTGGACGGTCGTGTACTGACCGCTGCCGTCCTTGGCGACGACGAGGGTCGCCGCGGCGGCGGAACCGGCCGCGTGGGCCCGGCCGCTGTCGCCGAGCCAGCCGGTGGCCGGAACGGCGATCAGCGTGGCGCCGGCGGCGAAGGCCAGGGTGCCGACGAGCGGACCGGGGCGGCGGCGCCGGGAGCGCGGACGCGATGGGGGCATGGAGGATCTCCGTCCCGTGGAGGCATGTGCAGGGGGTGTTCTGACGCCCTACGGTTGCCACGCCCCCGCGAAAGGTTGCCGCCCCTTCCCGCCCGTTCCACAGCCTGGCGCCGCCGCCTGAACTCAGTCCGAGGCGAGTATCGCCAGGGCCGCCTCCGGGTCCTGGGCCGGTGGACCGGCGGGCCACCAGCGGCCCCGGTCCTTGCGGTACGGCCACCAGCGGCCGTCGCGTCCGTAGCGCACCTGGGCGTCGGTGCCCATCGCCGTCCAGCGGTTGCCCGCCGCGCGCAGCCGGGGCGCCCGCTCGCCTTCCTCCCAGGCGGCGGCGAGCTGCGCGCGGGCCCGCGCCAGCGCCTCCGCGTCCGGTGTCCACTCCTCCTCCAGCACGGTGAGCGCGGCGGCCCCGCCGTGCTCCCAGGCCCGTACGGCGCGGGCCAGGTCCGTGCGGTCGCGGTCGCAGCCCGCCGCGAGCCGGGCGGCGACCTCGGCCGGGGGGCCGGCGGCGGTCAGCCGCACCGTGTCCTGCCACTCCGTCAGCACGGCCGGGACGGGGGACGCGGCATGGCCGGGAGCCAGCGCCTCGGCAAGCAGCCGCTGGGCGCGTACGGCGGCATTGGCCGCGAGGAACTCCAGCGCGGCGACGTCCAGCCCGGGCGCCGGGTCCGTACCACCGGCGAGCGCCGGGGTCCGACCGGGCGCGGCGACGGCCGGTGGGGGAGCG
>NZ_RIBZ01000475.1:0-1819 GCF_003721215.1 Streptomyces botrytidirepellens | reverse complement strand
GGCCGCCGCGGCCGCCGCCCAGGCCGGGCTTCCGCTCTCGCTGCACGCCGTACGGCGGCTGGCTGCCGCCGCGCGCCCGCTGCCGGTGCCCTGGCCGCCGGAGGCCCGGGAGGAACTCGTCACCCTGCTGGGCGCGGGCGAGTCCACCGTCGGGGTCTGGGAGGCGCTGGAGGCCGAGGGCGTGATCACCCGGCTGCTGCCGGACTGGGAGCGGGTGCGCTGCCGCCCGCAGCGGAACCCCGTGCACCGCTGGACCGTCGACCGCCATCTCGTCGAGACCGCGGTCCGCGCCAGCGCGCTCAGCCGCCGCGTCGGCCGCCCCGACCTGCTGCTGGTCGCCGCGCTGCTGCACGACATCGGCAAGGGCTGGCCCGGCGACCACTCGGTGGTGGGGGAGACGATCGTCCGGGACGTGGCCACCCGGATCGGCTTCGACCGCGCGGACGTGTCCGTCCTCGCCACCCTCGTACGCCACCATCTGCTGCTCGTCGAGACCGCCACCCGCCGCGACCTGGACGACCCGGCCACCGTGCGCTCGGTCGCCGAGGCCGTCCACAGCCCCGCCACCCTGGAACTGCTGCACGCCCTCACCGAGGCCGACGCGCTGGCCACCGGGCCCGCGGCGTGGAGCGCCTGGCGCGGCGCGCTCGTCGCCGACCTGGTCAGGCGGGTCGCCGCCGTCCTCGCGGGGGAGCCCGCGGCGGACCCGGACAGCCCGCAGCAGATCACGGCGGAACAGGAACGGCTCGCGATCGAGGCGTGCCGCACCGGCGGCCCCGTGCTGGCCCTGCACGCCCGCTCGGAAGCGCTGCCGCCGGGCGAGGCCGCCGGAACGGCGAGCGACGAGGCGACGGAACCGGAACCGATCGGCGTCGAGCTGCTGATCGCCGTCCCCGACCAGCCCGGAGTCCTGGCCGCCGCCGCCGGAGTGCTGGCCCTGCACCGGCTCACGGTCCGCGCGGCCGATCTGCGCGCCGTGGAGCTGCCGTCGGAGCTGGACGGCGCGGACAAGCCCGAAGGCGTCCTGCTGCTGAGCTGGCGCGTGGCCGCCGAATACGGATCGCTGCCGCAGGCCGCGCGGCTACGGAACGATCTGCTCCGGGCGCTGGACGGCTCGCTCGACATCGTCGCCCGCCTCGCCGAGCGCGAGGCCGCCTACCGCAAGTACCCACGGCGTCGAGGCGTCCACGCCCCGCCGCCGCGGGTCACGGTCGCGCCCGGCAGCTCCCAGCTCGCCACCGTGATCGAGGTCCGCGCCCAGGACATCCCCGGCCTCCTCCACCGCATCGGCCGCGCCCTGGAAGCCGCCGGTCTCACGGTCCGCAGCGCCCACGTCAGCACGCTGGGCGCGAACGCGGTCGACGCGTTCTACGTCACGGACCCCACCGGAGCCCCCCTCGCCCCGATGCGCGCGGCGGAAGTGGCCCGCGAGGTGGAGCAAGCGCTGCGCTGACGGCCCCGAACGCCTCCGGACCCCGACGCCCCGGCGTCCGAGACGCGGGGTCGGAAGAAGACGGCCCCGCCCTTCCGGCCCCCTGGCCGTCTGAGGTGCGGGCCCCGGGGGGCGGGTGGCCCCGTTCCCGGCCCTCGGGCATTCGAGGTGATCCCGCTCTCCGGCTTTTGGCGTTTGAGGAGGGGCCAGGGCAGCCCTGTCGGTGTGTGTGGAGCGGCGCCCGGGGCGGAGATGCCCCGCACCCAGCCTCTCCGGCGTTTGAGGAGGGGCCTGGGGCAGAGGAGCCCCATCCCAGCCCGTCGGGCGTTCCCGGAGCGGCCCGGGGCGGAGATGCCCCATCCCAGCCCGTCGGGCGTTCCCGGAGCG
>NZ_RIBZ01000476.1:0-1778 GCF_003721215.1 Streptomyces botrytidirepellens | reverse complement strand
GCCCCGTTCACCACGGGGGCGCGGCCGGGGCCGTCGGCTGTCGGGCGGGCTCAGCCGGACAGGGCCGCCTCGAAGGCGCCGGGGCGCTGGGGGACGCCGCTGCACGAGGTGCTGGGGGCGGTGGCGGGGCGCTCGGAGTCCACGGCGCCGGTGTCGCCGTCGGTGTTGCCGCCGGTGTCGCCGTCGCCCTCGGCGCCCGTGTCCTCGGGCGTGCACGGGCGGTCCCGTTCCGCGGACCACATCGACAGCCGCCCGATGCCCTTGGTGGCCGCGAAGCGGGCGAGTCCGGCCGCGTCCTCCAGCGTGAAGACCTCGCCGGTCACGTCGTTGACCCCGATCATCGGCGTGACGGCGATGGTCTTCCACGCGGCGGCGTCGGACAGCCCGAGCACCCGGCGGACCTTCTCGTGGGCCGCGGTGGCCGCCTGGATGGCGTAGCGGCCCATGTCGCCCGTGTGGTCGCCGCTGTAGTTCATGGCCATGACGTTGACCGACGAGATCGTGACGCCCTCCTGCCGGGCAGCGGTCAGCTGGGCGAGGGCGCCCGGGGTCAGCCCGTTCGGCATGGCGGGCAGGGTGAAGGAGACGTTCAGCCCCTCGTGGGTGCGCTGGACCAGGGCGATGGCCTGGGCCCGGCGGGCGGTGGCGGCGGCGTCGGCGAGGGCGTCGCCCTCGATGTCGAAGTCGGCCCGGATGATCCCGTAACGCTCGATCACCTCGGTGTACGCGGCGGCGAGTTGTGAGGCGTCGTCGCAGGCCGTGGCCAGCTCCGTGCCGTCGGCGCCGCCGAAGGAGATCCGTACGTCGCCGCCGGCCCGCCGGGTGGCCTCGATACGGGCCGTCAGCGCCGGGTCGTCGAACGGGATGCCGCTGTCCCACGCCGGGGCGCAGCCGTCACCCGATACGACGAAGCCCAGGGTGAATTCCTTGACGCCACGCGACGCCGCGGCGGCCATGTCGTATCGCGAGCCGGCCCAGGCGCTGACGTACGGCACGAAGTCGGCGGGGGGCGGTGCCGGGCGGGGGGCGGCGTGCGAGGCCGCGTGGTGTGACTCGGACGACTTCTCGCTGCCCGCCCAGACGGCGATGGTGGCGCAGAGCACGGCTCCGGCCATGGCGATGCCGCTCATGCGGGGGCTGGCCCTGAATCGCACGCGCGCTTCCTTCCGCTCCGGGGTGAGGGGGTGAGGCCGCCAAGGGGCCGGGGCTGGTCCCCGGCCCGGCCTCTCCGCCAACCTCGCACATCGGATCAAAAGTGACGAACTATGACACACCGCATGTTTGACACATAGGTTGTATGTCGTATTTTCTGGACTAGCCTCTGCCCCATGGATCCTCAGTCAGATGTGGCCGAGCGTGCGCCCTCGCGTCCCGTCCGCTCCGACGTGGCCAGGAAGGGGCCCGTGTTCGTGGACCTCTCCGGGCGCCGCGGCCGGCTGGTACGGCACGCGGGCGCGCTCGCGGGTGCCGTCTGCTTCGGCTATTCGGCGGTCCTCGGAATGGGTTTCGCGGGCGGTACGGCCATCGCTCCCGAGACGCTGATCCCGGGACGCCCCGTCACCACCGAGGCGCTCGGCCGCGAGCCCAGGAGCGCCCCGGAGGGACCTTCCGGCGGGCGTTCCGCGGCACATGAGCACCCGTCGGAAGACCGCTACGCCCCGTACGGCCACGACGGCCCGGACCGCCCCCGGCCGCACTCCCCCGCGGAGGCCCGCCCCGCGGCCGCCCGGAAGCCCACCGCGCTCGCCCGCCCCGCGCCGCCCCAGTCGCACCGCGGG
>NZ_RIBZ01000473.1:0-1704 GCF_003721215.1 Streptomyces botrytidirepellens | reverse complement strand
GGCCGTGACCGGAACCGGGTTCCGGTCACGGCCTCGCGCGGTGCTGCGTGCGCGATCCGCCCCACTCCTGGCCAGAAGATCCCTGGGTATGGGTTCAACTCGTAGAACTTGACAGGGAACAGACCCGGTCGGTGTAGAGCTTGGTGGTCAGCTGGCCACCGCAGCCGCCGAGCAGCAGCCCGCACCAGAACGTGTCGTGCTCGTGCCAGTGGCGGAAGGCGTCCAGCTCGATCGCCTCCAACGGCAGTATCAGCGGCTCCTCCGAGTCCGCGCTACCCAATACCGCCGTCTGGATCTGCCGCCTGTCATCCCGCAAGGAATCCCCACCTCTTCGCCCCAACTCATGGCGCCACCAGCAGCATTGATCCCTTGAGTAGGGCTTGCGCCCCGGCAGGGAGGGTGCCAGCTCCCACTGACAGCGGCCTCCACATCGGGATCCGGTTCCGCCGGCAACCGTTCGCCGTTGGGCCCGCGCGTCACGTATCTGTCCCTGCGGCCACGGGGTGCTCTGCGGCGAATTTCACCCTCTGTTGATTGTCGGTGGCGGGTCGTAACGACGATGGCACGGCACACGGTGTGTTCCACAAGGATCTCGGGGAGATCAACCTCTCCGAGCTGGATCTCAACGTCCGTGAAGCCACCCCACCGACCCATGGGGCTCCTGTGTCCCCTACGGCCACCGCGACCGCCCGCATCGCACTCGTGGTCCTCTACACCGATCACCTGGAGGAAAGCCGCGAGTTCTACACTGCCCTGGGCCTGCCCTTCGTCCGTGAGCAGCACGGCAGCGGTCCGGTCCACTACTCCACCACCCTTGCAGACGGCATGGTGATCGAGCTGTACCCCGCCACTGCCAAACGGCCCGCCAGCAGCGCCCGGCTGGGCTTCACCATCGATGGTCAGACCCTCACGCCGCCGCTGACTTCCGGACGGCATGTGGTGAAAGATCCGGACGGGCGGATGGTCGAGCTCTACGCAGCCTGTTCGACGAAGTGCAGCAGTACTTCGCCGACCATTCGACAACCCCGATCCTGAAGGTGAAGATCGGCGGGACCCTGGCCAGCGTCCAAGCGGTCCAGCGCCCGGCGTCGGCGAAGCCGTGCAGCGCCACCGTGCAGACGCCCAGGGCCAGGCCAAGGCGGCGGTGGTCGGGGGGGACAGCCACAGTGCTCGTCGAGGGTGCGCACCTCGCGCTTTTCCGGGACCAGACGCATCCGGATGCGAAACTGCCGGTCCAGCTGGCTCCGGGCGAAGAAGGTCTGCCAGGCGGGTTCCTGGACCGTGAGCCAGGAGATGCGCGGGTACGGCTGGACCGTGCTGTCTCAGCAGTCCCGGGGGCGGTGATGTGGCTGGGGAAGAATGTTGGCAGCGGCCAGGAGGGGCGTGGTGCATCCGACGATCGACACCGACACGGACACCTATGAGCAGGCGATAGCCGCCGTGTAGGCCGCCTACAGGCTGCGCCCCGTCCCCCGCCGACTGGACTGAAACCACTGGACTTCTAGCGCAGCTCTTTCGCCTTTGTTTGAGTAGGAGTGCTGGATGCACGGCCTGGGTGGCACCACTTCAGCGCTCGGAATGTGTGTACACGATGGCGCCCGAGTGCGGCTACTTGCCGGTTTCCTTCTCGTACGCCTTGATGACCTCGTCCGTCGGGCCGTCCATCAGCAGCTCGCCCTTCTCCAGCCACAGCACCCGGTCACA
>NZ_RIBZ01000472.1:0-1689 GCF_003721215.1 Streptomyces botrytidirepellens | reverse complement strand
GCGTGCCCCGGTGCGGGGCTGCCTGCCCTGCTGACCCGCCCCTGCCCGGGGTCCGGGGAGTCCCGGTGTTGGTGGCCCGCCTTCCCGGTCGGGGGGCCGGGGCCGCGAATCTCCGACCCCGAACCGCCCGCCCCCTGGGGCCGGGGCCCGGGGCGGAGCCCCGGTTTCGGGAAGGGGCGGGGTAGGGGAAACAGCCACCGCTCAGCTAGCCGGTTATCGCCGCCCGCAGCCGCGGACGCCCCGACCGGGGGCCCGGGGCCCGCCCCGTGGAGATCAGCCCCCGGCCAACTCGGCGCGCATCGCCGCCCGCAGCCTCAGCGTCCCCACCAATCGCTGGAACGCCTCCGACCAGTACCCGCCGGCGCCCGGCGCCGCGCCCTCCGGCTCGTCCGGGAGGGCGGTCAGGACCTCCAGGCGGTCCGCCTGGGCCGGGTCGAGGCAGCGCTCGGCCAAGCCCATGATCCCGCTGAAACTCCACGGGTAGCTGCCCGCGTCCCGCGCGATGTCCAGCGCGTCCACGACCGCCCCGCCCAGCGGCTCGGCCCACGGCACGGCGCACACCCCCAGCAGCCGGAACGCGTCGGACAGCCCGTGGGAGGCGATGAAGTCGGCGACCCACTGCGCCCGTTCCGCCGGGGGCAGGGCGGACAGCAGCTTCGCCGGGTCCCGCCAGACCGCCGGGGCGGACTCGCCCGCGGCGACGGGGGGCGCGCCCGGCGTGCCGAGGAGCGCGCGCGACCACTGCGCGCTCCGTTGCCGCACGGCCGCCCGGCACCAGGCGGCGTGCAGGTCGCCCTTCCAGCCGTCGGCGACCGGCAGGGCCACGATCCGGTCCGCGTCCAGCCCCCCGAACCACTCGGACCAGCAGCCCAGCGGCGTGGCCTCCACCAGTTGGCTCAGCCACCAGGACCGTTCCCCCCGACCGGACGGCGGCTTGGGCACGACGCCGTCGCGCTGCATCCCGCTGTCGCACTGCGCCGGTGCGTCGACGGTGATCTGTGCGCCGTCCGGGGACAGGGAGACGCAGGCCGCGGACCGCTCCGCCATCCGCGCGGCGAACGCGGAACCGGGCAGCGCGGCCAGCAGCTCGGCGGCGGTCGCCCGCACGTTCCGGCTGCGGTCGGACAGCGCCTGCTCCAGGAAGGGTTCGTCGGAGGGCACGAGGTCGTCGCGGAGCGAGTCCAGGAACATCAGCCGGTCTTCCGCCCGCTCCGCGGACCAGGTGCCGCCGAGCAGGGCGAGCCCGGCCGCCGGGTCGCGGTGGCGGGTCCTGGCCAGCAGCGACACTCGCTCGGCGAACAGCCCCTCCTCCCACTGCCGCCGCACGTCGGCGTCGTCCGACTCGGACGCGGGCGCCGTGCCCCGCCCGGGCGGCCCGCCCCGCAGGGCGAACTTCCAGTCCGGGTTGAGCCGGGCGAGCCACAGCGCCCGCGGTCCGCCGAGGGTGAGCGCATCGGGCCGCAGGTCGGTACGGGCGCGGGCCGCGTCGAGCAGGGTCGGGAGCAGCGCGTCGGGCGCGCGGTAGCCGTGCTGGTTGGCGAGGGCGAGCCACTGGGGCAGCAGCTCGGCCAGGTCGGGGGCGGAACGCGGTCCGCTGCGCCCGGGGGACGAGCGGTCGGCGAGCAGCATCGCCAGCCGACTGCGGGCGGCGCGCGGAAGCGGCGGGCGCGGGTCCTCGGGCGCGGGGGC
>NZ_RIBZ01000474.1:0-1639 GCF_003721215.1 Streptomyces botrytidirepellens | reverse complement strand
AGCCCGACCGCTTCCACGCAGTCCTCACCCTGGCCAGCACACTCATCTGGCTCACACCATGATCGACAAGACGTCCCCTAGGCCGTTTTCGTTCGGGTCACCAGCGCGCCTCCAGCCCTTCGACCGCGCCGGCCCCGACGTCTTCCTCGTCAGCCCTTTCCCGTCTTTCCCGGCAAAGCCTGATCGAGGAGGACTTCCGCCGCCGCCCGCGCGTGTCGGCCGTAGTCCGAATCGTCCAGCACCATGGCACGGCTGGCCGCCCCGTCCGCGAGGGTGGCCAGTTGCTCGGCGAGTAGGAGGGGTTCGCGGCAGCCCAGCTCCGTCACCACCGCGACGATCAGTTGCACCATGCGCAGCTTCTGCTCCCGGGCGTAGGAGTGCACCGCGCTCTCCGGGTCGGGGAACTCCGCGGCGGCATCGATGAACGGACACCCGCGTACCGGAGCCGCGTCCGCCACCGGCTGGTCGAACAACCTGCGGATCCGGTCACGCGGAGGGATGTCCTCGCGGGTCAGCACGCCTTCCAGGGTGGCCCCCGACAGTGCGAGGCCCTGCAAGTGGGCGATGACCAGATCGTTCTTGGTGCGAAAGTGCGCGTAGAGCGTCCGCTTGGACACCGGCGCTTCCTCGGCGACCTGTTCCATGCCGGTCGCGCTGATGCCCTGGGTCGCGAACAGTCGGGCGGCGGCAGCCAGAATGCGCTCCCGCCCGCCGCGCCCTCGCCGCCGGGATGCCGTGGCCGTCGTACTCACGGTCGTGTTCATAAAGTAAGTATACGCACTCGTTTACTTGGGTCGGCGTGTCGCGTTAAGGTGCCCTCCACATGTAAACGGCACCGTTTACATGAAACTTTCGTCATCAAGGAGTCCCATGAGCAGGTTCGTCTCCACTGAGCTGAGCAGCTGCGCGGAGAAGCTGATACGCGGCCGTCACGCGACCCGCGCGTTCCGTCCGGAACCCGTACCCGAGGACACGATGCGCAGGATCTTCTCGCTGGCCGGCACCGCGCCGTCCAACTCCAACGCACAACCGTGGCAGGTGGAGGTGGTGAGCGGCGCGGCACGTCAGCGCCTGGCCGGTGCCCTGCAGACGGCCCACGCCGAGGGGCGCACCTCGGTGGACTTCCCGTATTCCGAGGGGATGTACGCGCAGGTGCACCAGACACGTCGGGCGGCGTTCGGTGCCGAACTGTACGGGGCGCTGGGCATCGGCCCCGACGATCACACGGCACGTGCGGCCTACGACTCGGAGAGCCTGCGCTTCTACGGCGCGCCACACGCGGCCTTCCTCTTCGTCCACGGTGACGGAGAGGCCCGGCTGGCCGCGGATGTCGGCGCCTACATGCAGACGCTGCTCCTGGCAATGACCGCGTACGGCGTGGACAGTTGCCCGCAGGGACTGTTGAGCTTCTACGCCGACACCGTCCGCACCGAACTCGGCGTCACCGGAGGGAAGCTGCTCATTGGCATCTCCTTCGGGTACGCCGACGAGACGGCGCCGGTGAATCGGGTGAAGGCCGAGCGGGCTCCACTCGAGTCGACCACGGCCTTCCATGACTAGGACTTGTCCGGGCGATCATGTGCGAAGCCAAATGACCAGGGCGGCTGTGGTGGCAGTGCCGAGGAAGACGTAGCCGCGT
>NZ_RIBZ01000469.1:0-1637 GCF_003721215.1 Streptomyces botrytidirepellens | reverse complement strand
CGGGCATCGTGGCGGCCGCCACGATGCCCGTATGTCGTGAAGGCTTTTCGCTTATACGATCTTCGCCGCGGAGGCCATGTTCGCATTCGCCTTGTCGCGTTCGTACTCGCGACGTAGCTCGGCGAGCGTCAACGGCCGAGTGATCTTGTCGCGTCGACGCTTCAGGATTGCCACTTCCTTTTGGCGGTGGGCTCGGAATGCTTCTTCTTCACGCTCCGCCCTGGCGAAGCGTTCCGGGAAGACGTCGAGGAGATGCTTCCATTGCCCTTGTCCTGCCTTGATGCAGGACCCGCCACAGTTGTTATGGGGGAACCCCAATTCGTAGAGTCGCGGTGGCTTGAGGCCATGAGATCGCAGTTCGGCCAGAAGGTCTTCTTTGGGGCGGTCCGGGCCATGGAGCAAGGGGAACTCCACTCGCCATGGCGCCCAGTTCCGAATGATCGATTGCGCTCTGGGCCGGTCCTTCTTGGTCGGCTCGATTCCGACGTACGCCATAGACGTCTCGGGGGGCGCGTGTTCCGTCATCCAGTTCCTGCAGGGGATCTGCTTGAGGTATTTGGTGCACGGCGCGAAGAGATTGTTGCCCAGGAACCCGACGTCCTTGAAGAGCTGCCAGGGATCACGTCCGTCTTCGACAATCACCAAAGGCACCTCGATGAGGCTCGAAAGATCGTTTGCGAATCTCCACAGGTCCGGGTCTTCGACCTGTGTATTGGCTATCAGAAGCGTCATTCGTGATGGCCCGACCCGCTCGGCGACGGTGAGTGCAACAAGCGCCGAGCCGACTCCACCGCTGAACTGAATGACGTGGTGGTCGGGGTCCTGGTACTTAACTGTTGGAGGTGCAGGGAAGAGGGCTAGTTCCTCGTCGATGTCGTCGCAGGACGATGCAGTGGGATTCATGCGGCGCCTCTCCGTTTGCTGGGAGCCGAGTTGGGATCGGCCGCCATTTGCATTCGATGTGCTGCCGGTCACGGCATGCCTGGTATTCGGGCTGCCGGGAGGTTGTGTGCCAGCGTGAGAGACTCTGCGGTTGCGCATGGTTAGCCGTGCAAGGACGAGAGCCTCGCCTCACCGCTGGGGCGCCCATTAGGTGAGGCCAGTCGGTGGGCGGGTGGTCCTGGACGGCTGGTCCAGAATGTCGGAGACCAGGAGTACCCATTGGCGCCGGGGGATGTAGACCACAGAGGAGTCTTTGCCCGCTCCTGACGAGCTCTTTGAGCACCTCGGAGTACTAGAGCTACTGAAGTAGCGGGTTGAGATAAGAGCGTGGAGTGGCGCTTCTTTCCGTTGGGAAGAGAGCACCCCTTGGCTGAGTCAGAGGCTATTGGCCAACCAAGGGGTGACGGTCGATGGGCGTCAGATGGTGTCTAGGAGGGGGTGGCTTCTCGCACGGCCTCCTCCAGGTGGGCGCGGTAGCGCACGATTTGGGCGGACCTGGTGTCCGGCTTGAGCTCGAGGAAACCGCCGCAGGTGCAGGCGAGGGCGCTCGGCCCCTCGGGCGGTTCGAGGATGAGGCTGTGGCCAGGGTGGAACTTGGCGCCCTGCATTTCGGTCAGGCACTCGGTCAAGGAGGTGGGCATCAGAGGGCTCGTTTCATGAGTGGGTGGTGAATGCGGGCGGAGTGAGGGCTTTGG
>NZ_RIBZ01000470.1:0-1635 GCF_003721215.1 Streptomyces botrytidirepellens | reverse complement strand
GGCGGGCGAGCGCGGCAGCCCGTCCGCGACCGCGTCGAGGAAGGCGCGCAGGTGCCGTTCGGGGTCGGGCAGCAGCAGGGGGTCGGTGCCGGGCAGCGCCACCGCGTGGGCGGCGGCGGGCATGGCGGCGGCCAGCTCCCGTACCCGCTCCAGGTCGTCGCCGTCGAGCGGGCCGACGCGCCAGGCGTCGTGGTCGGTGGCGGTGAGACCGGGCAGCAGGCGGCCACGGGCCGCGAGTTGCAGGGCGAGGACGGCGGCGGCACCCCAGAAGGCCGTCGCGGGGTCGGCCCCTCCCCGGCCCGACGGCTCACCACCCGGCTGGGCGGCGGCCCGTGCCCGGGCCCGGGTGAGCACGGGCAGCGCCTCGGACAGGGGCAGCGTCAGCGCGCGTACGGTGCGAGTGCGGACACCGGAATCGTCCGGGACGGCAACGGTCAGTTCCTCGGTGGAGCCGGACGGCCCGCCGGGCGGCGGGCCGTCAGGGCGCCAGAAGGCGACGCGCCCGGCGCGCGAGGGGTCGCCCGGCAGGAAGACGGCGGTGGAGCGGCAGAGTTCGGCGATCTCGGAGGGGGTGGTCGCGGAGGGTCGGGTCACAGCTCTGACGCATTCCTCAAATTTGACTACCGGAGTGGGCGGCCGAGGGTACAGGACGGCGGGCCGGATGTGGAACCAGCGGCCGCCGGTGTCCGTTGTGAGGAGTGAATACGGCTATGGGCCGGGTTAAGGAGGCGGGTGCGATGTCCACGCGCGCGAAGGTCGCCGCCGGAGGTGTGGTGGCGGGGGTGATCCTGCTGTGGCTGCTGCCCTTCTGGGCCGCGCTGCTGGTGATGGTCGGCGTACCGGTGGGCGCCTACCTGCTGCTGGACCCGTCGCAGCGGCGCAGGCTGCGCGGGGTCTCCCGCAAGCAGCTGGGGCGCTGACCCAGACGCCCGGGCCTCGGCTTCCGGGCGAGGCATCGGGCCACCGGCCGGGTTCGGGAGCGGGGGCGGCGCGCGCCTGGGAGTGACCGCGCAATACCGATCGCGGATCGTCCCGGCTCCCCACCCCGGCCGGTCACAGGCGCTTGGGCGCGCCGTCGGCGGGCGCACGGAAGCGCGTCCACAGGGCGTCGGCGGGCCGTTCGCAGCGCCCCGCGGCGGTCGTCCGGGGCCGTCCGCGGGATGTCGTCGCGCTGCCCCCGCGCTCAGTGCGGTCGTACGGCCAGCTCGTCCAGCGCCGTCAGCAGCCCCGGCAGCTCCGGGCCGCGGCCGACCGGCAGCACCTCGCCCGGCTCCTCGTCCAGCAGCACGAACGCGATGTCGTCGGTCCGCGCCACCATGCTCCAGCCCGGCCCGTCCGCCCGCAGCGTCCGCGCGTCACCCGCGGCGAACGCGGACCGGATCCGGCCCAGCGGCGGAGGCGTCTCCAGGTAGCCGCGCGCCTCCTCCAGGACGCGCCGCACCCCTCCGTGCGGCTTCTCGCCCGGGGACACGAACGTCACGTCGCTGTCGACCTGTTCGCGCCAGATCGCCCACTGGAGCGCGATCTCGTCCGCGCCGAGCCGCCGCTGCGCCGGACCCCACCGCGCGGAGTCCGGCGGTGCGAGCGGCTGCCGGGCCGCACCCCCGGGCCGGGCGTCGGGGGCGGGGTCGTGCG
>NZ_RIBZ01000467.1:0-1628 GCF_003721215.1 Streptomyces botrytidirepellens | reverse complement strand
CAGTCGCTGTGTTCGTCGTGGTCCTGGACTTGGTCCCATTCGCCCTCGTGCCCGCTCAGGGTCTGCTCGATGTGGCCTTCGGCTTGCAGCGGCGGCCCCCGGGTTCCATGCCTCGGGGGCCGCGCGCGGTCAGTCGTGGATGCGGGCGAGTGCCGCGCGGTTCATCCGGGGGTGGTGCTGGCCGGGACCGGTCGGGCGGGGCGCGGGGCGCCCGTGCGCGCCGTAGAGGCCGGGGCGCCTGTGGTTGTAGTCGGTGGCGCGCAGCCATCGACGGCCGCCCACGGCGCGGCGGGTTCCGGCGGGGTGTCGTCGTAGGAGCCGGTGGCGGGCAGCGGTGATCGTGTGCATGGCGTGGCCCCGTTACTGCTCGCGTTCGGCGCGGCGGGCGGCCCGCTTGGCGTCGGTCTCGGCGAACAGGGCGCTGAGTGCCTTGATCGCTTCCGGTGCACTGTGGTGCGTGCTGTGCAGCTTCGTTGCGTTCGGACTGGTCCAGATGCGCCACCGTTGGCCGCCCATGAGCGGCTGCCACGACAGGGTAAGGAAGAGTCGGTTTTCGAGGCAGACGGTCCACCGGCCGCGCTGTGTGGGGTGTGCGGTCATCCCGGCCGGAAGCGCGGGGAGTTCCGGGGCTGGCCCGTACAGCGCTTCGCGGTAGGCGCGGTGCTCCCGGGTCATCACGAGGTCCACGCGTGCCATGGCGGGGGTAAGGGGCTCTTCCGGCAGGGCCTTGGACCACTGGGCCCACTGCTCGCGCTCGAATTCGCGACCGGTGTAGGGTGCCCACTTCGCATGGGGGGCGTAGTTGTAGCCGAGCTGGGCCAGGTGCCATCCGGCGGCGATCAGGAGACCTTGGGTCATCGCTCCATCGGTGAGGGTGTCCAGGTAGGTACCGGCGGGGTCGTGTTGGCGACCGGCCGCGCCCCGCTCGGTCAAGCGGATGGGTTCGCGGCACTCACGGCCGTCCTGGTCGTAGAGGCGCAGGGACGCGCCGCCACCTGCGAGGGGGTAGGCCAGGCGGATTTCCGCCGTGTGCGGGCGGGTGGCCTCCCACCCGGCGTGGGCCTGCCTCAGCCGCTCCTCGGTGGTCGGCGCCGTGTGGACGCCTGCCGCGCTGGGGGCGGCCAGGCGCCACGCCGCACCCCGCGCACGGGGCCTGCGATCCTGCGTTGCCGGTGCGGCGGTCTTCTCCCGTTCCTTGGCCACCGCGCCGACCGCGAACGCGACCGCGCCCTTACGGCTGGTGCTGTGGCTGCCGACCTGGCGCCGCTGCCCGCCGACTTCGCGTACCTGCCAGACCAGCATCCCGTGTGTGCTGATCTGATAGGCGGCGTAGGTGCCGGTTTCGAACCGGGTGGGTCCGATGGACTCGCTGGGCAGGGTGAACAGCCATCCGTCGACGCCGTAGTCGGGCCCTTCCGGGCGCTTGCTGTTTGTCGGGGTGTAGCGGGTGAAGTCGGGCGTGGTGTTGTCCATGTCGCGCAGGATGCTGCGGGCCGTGGTGTTCATCTGCCGAAAGTCCTCTCGGGATTGTCGGGGGCCGGTGTGCGTTCGTGACCGTTTCGGGTACGGGGTCGGGCCGGTGCCGGGCGGGGGCGCGGGGGTGCCGGACCGCCCCCTTCGGGGGGATG
>NZ_RIBZ01000468.1:0-1566 GCF_003721215.1 Streptomyces botrytidirepellens | reverse complement strand
GGGCCGCCGCCTGGTGGCCTCCGTACGCGCTCTCCAGGCCGACGGCGCCATCGTCATGCTGCTGTCCGGGAACCGCCGGGCCCTGGGCGCGTCCGACTGCGGCGTCGGGATCCACCACGAGGGCGAGCCCCCGGCCTGGGGCGCCCATCTGCTCGTCGGCGCCGACCTGGAGTCGGCCGGAATCATCGTGGACGCGGTCGGCGTGGCCGCCCAGGTGGACCGGGAGAGCGCGCTGCTGTCGGCGAGTGGCAGCGGCATCGGCGCGGTCGCCGCCCTCAAGGCGCCGCGGGCGCAGGCCACCGCGCGCGGCGCGGCGGCGGGCACCACGGCCGGGGCCATCGCGTTCGGCCTCGGCAACTGGCGCGCCCGGCAGCTGCTCTCCCGCCCGCTGGTGCCCCCGGTGACCACCACCCCCTGGCATCTGATGCCCGTCCCGCGGGTACTGGAGCGCCTGTCGGCCGACCCCGATCAGGGGCTGACCCCGGAGCAGGCCGCCACCCGGGCCGGTAAGGCGCCCACCCGCACCGGGGAGCCGACCGGCACCAGCCTCCCGGCGGCGTTCATCGAGGAGCTGGCCAACCCGCTCACCCCGGTCCTCGCCGCCGGGGCCGCGCTCGCCGCCGCCGTGGGGTCGCGCACCGACGCGGCCCTCGTCGCGGCCATCACCGCCACCTCGGCGCTCGTCGGGGGCTTCCAGCGGGTCAGGACCGAGCGGGCGCTCGCCGAGCTGTTCGCCCGGTCCGCGGTCGGCGCCCGGGTGCGCCGCGGCGGTACGGAACGCCTGGTCACCGCGGGGGACCTGGTTCTCGGGGACATCATCACGCTGCGCCCGGAGGACGTGGTCCCCGCCGACTGCCGGGTGGTGGAGGCCGACGGCCTGGAGGTCGACGAGTCCTCGCTGACCGGCGAATCCCTGCCGGTGGCCAAGAACCCGGCGCCGGTGGTCGCCGCGCACATCACCCAGCGCCGCTCGATGCTCTACGAGGGCACCACCGTCTCCGCCGGGCGCGCGCAGGCCATCGTCGTGGCCACCGGGCCGTCCACCGAGGTCGGCCGCAGCCTGGCCACCGCCCGCCGCGCCGCACCCGTGACCGGCGTCGAGGCGCGGCTCACCGCGCTCACCCGCTCCAGCGTCCCCATCGCGATCGGATCGGCCGCCGCCGTGTCCGGCGCCGGGCTGCTGCACGGCCTCCCGCTGACCGAGAACCTGGCCTCGGCGGTCAACCTCGCCGTCGCCTCCGTACCCGAGGGCCTGCCGTTCCTCGTCAACGCGGCACAGCTCGCCGCCGCCCGGCGGCTGGCCGACCTCGGCGCCCTGGTCCGCAATCCGCGCACCATCGAGGCGCTCGGCCGCGCCGACGTGCTGTGCTTCGACAAGACCGGCACCCTCACCGAGGGCACCCTCCAGCTCGCGGCCGTCAGTGACGGCGGCGGCCCGCAGCCCGCCGACCGGCTCGACACCCCGCGCAAGGACGTGCTCGCGGCCGCCCTGCGGGCCACCCCGCCCGCCCGCCAGGCCGAGCCCATGGCCCACCAGACCGACCGCGCGGTCATGGCCGGGGCGCG
>NZ_RIBZ01000471.1:0-1549 GCF_003721215.1 Streptomyces botrytidirepellens | reverse complement strand
GCCGCCGGGCCCGCCGCCGGTGGCGCACCCGGCGGCGGTGCGTCGGGCGGTGGTGCGGGCGGGCTGATGCCCGGGCCGCGCAAGGAGTACCTGGAGGCGTTCGAGGCCCCTGAGGCCCCCGATGCCGTGGACGCCGACGGCGAGGACGTCTTCGCCGCCGGTGCGCCCGGAGCGGTGCCGCCGCCGCGCCGTACCCGCCCCGGCGCGGGCGCCGATGGCGACCATGAGAACGCCGCGGATGGCCTCGATGACGACCCGGCGGCCGATGGGGCCGACGGGACCGAGCCGCCGGGGAAGAGCGCGCGCGGGGTCGCCAAGGGCGGCAAGAGCCGCACGTTCACCGGTGTCGCCGCGGCGGCCGTGACGACCGTGCTGGCCGTCGTGGTGGCCGGGCAGGTGGCGAACGGCCCGCAGAGCGACAACAAGGCGCAGTCCAAGGGCGGTCCGGAACGCGGCGACGGGGGCGCGGTGTCGTCCCGTACGGACGGCGGGGCCACCCCGTCCGCCTCCGCGTCCCCCGAACTCGCCACGTACGGCCAGAAGATGGCCGCCCCGTATCCGCTCGACCCGAAGCTCAAGGGCTCGGGCGCCTTCACGACCGTCCCCGGGAAGGACAAGGCGCCCGGCAAGGGCCAGGTCCTGCGCTACCGGGTGGACGTCGAGAAGGGGCTGCCGCTGGACGGCGCGCTGTTCGCCGAGGCGGTGCACAAGACGCTCAACGACGACCGCAGTTGGGGCCACGGCGGCACCCGCACCTTCGAGCGGGTCTCGTCCGGACGCCCCGACTTCGTCATCACCCTGGCGAGCCCCGGCACCACCGCGGTGTGGTGCGGGAAGTCCGGTCTGGACACGACCGAGGACAACGTCTCGTGCGACTCGGCGTCCACCGAGCGCGTCATGATCAATGCCTATCGGTGGGCGCAGGGCGCCCGTACGTTCGGCGACGACAGGATGCACGAGTACCGCCAGATGCTCATCAACCACGAGGTCGGGCACCGGCTCGGGCACAACCACGAGACGTGCACCGAACAGGGCGCGCTCGCCCCGGTGATGATGCAGCAGACCAAGTTCCTGGCGACGGACGGCGTCACGTGCCGCCCCAACGCCTGGCCGTTCCCCAAGGGCCGACAGGGCTGACGGCCCCTATAGCGCCCGACAACGCCTGAAGACCAGGAAGGTCACGGGCGTTCACCCCTTCCGGTGGCGCGACGGACAACCGTCCGTCGCGCCATGGCCGTGCGCGCATAACGTGCTCCCGCTGCCCGACGTGCCGAACCGCGGCATGACGGCTTGCCCACATGGGAGATCGGGGGTGCGCTCATGCGCGTGGGACTGCTTACGGAGGGTGGGTACCCGTATGCGACCGGTGAGGCGCGGGTGTGGTGCGACCGGCTGGTGCGCGGACTGGACCAGCACGACTTCGAGGTCTACGCGCTGAGCCGCGACGCCCGCCAGGAGGCCGCGGGCCGGGCGGAGCTGCCCGCGCAGGTGCGCCGGGTGCGCACCGCGCCGCTGTGGGGCGAGCCGACCGGGCGGCGGCGGTCGTACG
>NZ_RIBZ01000464.1:0-1547 GCF_003721215.1 Streptomyces botrytidirepellens | reverse complement strand
GAGCCGCCGGCCCGCGGTCCAGCGGCCCGGGATGTGGGCCTCCGCCGGGCGGGCGAACGGCAGCGGCGCACCGCCCGCGCCGACCTCCTCGCGGCGCACCGGGCAGTGCGACATCAGCTCCAGGTAGATGCCCCGGAAGGCGACCACGTTCTGCTCGGCGGTGAAGAGCTCCAGCGCCCGGGCGCGCGCGGCGGCGCCCAGGCGGGCGCGGCGCTCGGGGTCGCGCAACAGCGCGAGGCACGCGTCGGCGAGCGCCCTGGGGTTGCGCGGCGGCACGACCAGGCCGGTGCCGCCGATGGCCTCGCAGACGGCGCCTGCGTCCGTCGAGACCGTGGCCCGGCCGCAGAACATCGCCTCGACCAGCCCCACCGGAAAGCCCTCGACCACGCTGGACAGCACGACGACGGCGCCCGCCGCGTAGGCGTCCGCCAGGGTGGGCACCTCGGGGTCGCCGACGTGCTCGAAGGAGACCGGATTGTCCCCGGGCGTATGGGCGTTCGCGGCCTCGTCGGGGAAGAGGTGGTCGGCCAGGGCGCGGCAGTGGGCCGGGTAGCCGTCGCCGGAGATGTCGTGGCCCGACGGGCCGTGACCCGACGGGCCGTGACCCGACGGGCCGTGGCCGGACGGGTCGTCGCCGGGCCGGGTCTCGATGACGCGCAGCCGCGCGTCCGGCTGCCAGCGGCGCACCTCGGCGAAGGCGTGCAGCAGCGCGACGACGTCCTTGGCGGGTTCGAGCCGCCCCACCCACACCAGCGTCCGCTCGTCCCCGCCGCCGGCCGCCGCGCCGCCCTCGCCGACCTCGGCGAAGCGGGCGGCGTCCATGCCCGGGTAGACGGTGCGCAGCCGCTCCGGGGAGGCGCCGCACCGCTCCTGCCAGCGGCGGGCGTGGGTGTTGCCGGGGGTGATCAGCGCGGCCTGGGCGTACGCCTCGGCGGCCAGCCTCCTCTGGAAGGCGGCCAGCAGGGCGCGGACCGGCCCGGAGCGGTCGTCGCGCCCGGCGGTGCTCCGCAGGTAGTGCTCGCGCAGCCGTACGCCGTACTCGGTGACCAGCAGCGGCGTCCCGAACCAGCGCTTGGCCAGCAGCCCGGGGAGCGCGGCCGCGCCGCCGGAGGTGGCGTGGCACAGGTCCACGCCGGACAGCCCGGGGTCGCGGCCACCGCCGCCGTACCAGTCGAGCGACAGGGGGCGCAGCGCCCGCTCCAGCGCCTCGGTCACGGCCAGCAGGTCGGTGACCCGCGCCCGGTGGGCGGCGCGCGGCGCGCCGGGGGTGTGGCAGGCGCGCTCCAGCGTGCGGACGGCGTCCTCGGAGCGGAGCGCGGCGGCCAGTCCACCGGTGTCGCGGGCGAGGTCGGCGAGGCCGTGGAGACCACTGGCGAAACGGTCCGCCTGGGCGCTGTCGGGCCCGCCCGGCACGCTGATCGCCACCGCCAGATCCCCGAAGTGCTCGGCGAACCGCCGCCGCTGCCGCCGCCCGTACGACCGCCGCCGCCCGGTCGGCTCGCCCCACAGCGGCGCGGTGCGCACCCGGCGCACCTGCGCGGGCAGCT
>NZ_RIBZ01000465.1:0-1533 GCF_003721215.1 Streptomyces botrytidirepellens | reverse complement strand
GCGTTTGGGGGGCCGCGGTCGGGGGGGGCCGGGGGTTTTCCCGGTTTCGGGAAGGGGCGGGGTGGGGGAAAATTTCCGGCGCGCCGCCGCGTCCTACCGCAGGATGCCCTCCAGGAAGTCGCTCCCCAGGCGCGCCACCGTCGCCAACTCCAACTGGTGCAGGACGTACCGCCCGCGCCGCCGGGTGTGCAGAAGCCCGGCCTTCTTCAGGACGGCGATGTGCCGGGAGACCTCCGGCGGCGTGATGGCGTACGCCTCGGCCAGCTCGCCCGTGGTGTGCGGGCCCCGGGCCAGGGTGCGGCAGATGCGCATCCGCATCGGGTGGGCGAGGGCCTCCAGGCGCTGCTGGACGAGTTGCAGGGCGGCGGGCGGGGTGAGTTCGGGCCCGGCGACGGGGTACTGGATCACCGGGTGCCAGCCCGGCGCGTGCACCAGGAGCAGATGCGGCCAGCCGAAGGTCGTCGGGATGAGGGTCAGACCGCTCCCGTGCGCCGTCGTACGCCCCGCCGCCAGCTTGTCGACCAGGACGCGCGCCCGCCCGTCCGCACCCTGCTCCAGCGACAGCGCGGCCGAGGTCGCCCTCAGCGCCTCCGCGAGCCCCTTGCGCTGGAGCAGCTCGCCCTTGTGGCGGGCGTCGGCGGCCAGTTGGACCCGCACCCGCTGCCAGGCGTCGGCGAAGAACGCCTGGTGGCAGTCCTCCAGCAGGCGCCGCAGCCACACCCGCAGCCCGTCCGGGTCCGTCAGCATGCGGTCCACGAACGCCAATTGCCGCGGTCCGCGGGCCCGGGCCATGTCCCGGACCCGGTCCCGCTCGCCCCGGTCGACCAGCGGCGACGGCGTCGGACGGTCGTACGAGGCGGAGCAGCTGATCTCGAACGCGGCCGCCACGAACGCCTCGTCGTCGATCCGGTCCAGCGCGTCCAGCTCCTCCGCGAGCGTCGCGCCGGGGGCGGACGGCAGCAGCAGGTCGGAGCGGGCCGTGCCCCACAGGAAGTCCGCCTCGCACAGCCGGTCGGCGAGATCCGGCTTGAGGGAGGCGGCGGTCGCGGTGGCCCAGCCGTGCTGCCCTGGGTGGTGGCCGGGCTCGGACAGCACGTGCAGTGCGGCGCCCAGTTCCGCGAGCGGTGACGGGCTGAAGACGATGCGCTCGGGCGACAGCCCGGTGATGTCCACGACATTGGCCATGCCCCCATGGTGCGGCAGCCCGCACCGCGCCCCGACCTCGTTTGACGGCAATCGTCAATCGAGATGACGGGCGGCGGCGGGGGGTCCGACGCTCCTTCCATGTCCGTCACTCAGCAATACGCACTCGACCTGTACCGGGCCGCCCAGCGCGGTGAGCCCGCCCCGCCCGCTCCCGGCCGGGACGACTGGCGCACCCTCCGGGCGCTGCGCGAGTACCGCGACTTCCAGACCGTGATCGGGGAACGCCCGGCCCGGCGCCGCGGCAGCGCCCTGCGGCGGGTCCTGCGGGCGGTGAGGGCACGGGCGGCCCGGGCCGTACGCGCCGCGCAGCCCGTACGTGCCGCAGGG
>NZ_RIBZ01000466.1:0-1507 GCF_003721215.1 Streptomyces botrytidirepellens | reverse complement strand
CGCGGTCGCCGCCACCCTCGCCTCCGGGCGCGGCGCGCTCGTCGTCGTACCGGACGGGCGCACCGCCGCCCGGGTCGACGCCGCGCTCACCCGGGCGCTCGGCGGCGCGGGACGTCATGTGCTGCTCACCGCGGACCTCGGGCCCGAGGAGCGCTACCGGCGGTGGCTGGCGGTCAGCCGCGGGTCGGTGCGGGCCGTCGTCGGCACCCGGGCGGCCATGTTCGCGCCGGTCCGTGACCTCGGCCTGGTGGGGATCTGGGACGACGGCGACCAGAGCCACAGCGACGACCACGCCCCGCAGCCGCACGCCCGCGACGTCCTGCTGCTGCGCGCCGTCCACGAGAAGACGGGCTTCCTGCTGGGCGACCTCGGCCGCACCGTGGAAGCCGCCCAGCTGGTGGAGAACGGCTGGGCCCGCCCCCTGGAGGCCGACCGCGAGCAGGTCCGCGCGGCGGCCCCGCTGATCCGCACCGTGGACGAGGGCGAGGTGGCCCGGGACGCCGAGGCCCGCGCCGCCCGGCTGCCCACGCTCGCCTGGCAGACCGTGCGGGAGGCGCTGAACCGCGGCCCGGTGCTGGTGCAGGTGCCGCGCCGGGGGTACGTACCCCGGCTGGCCTGTGAGCGCTGCCGCGAGCCCGCCCGCTGCCGCCACTGCGCGGGCCCCCTGGAGGCGCGCGACGCGGACCGGCTGGCCTGCGGCTGGTGCGGGCGGGCCGAGACCGCCTGGCACTGCGCCGAGTGCGGGGGCGGACGGCTGCGGGCGAGCATCGTGGGCGCCCGGCGCACCGCGGAGGAGCTGGGCCGCGCCTTTCCCGCCGTCCCGGTCCGCACCTCGGGCCGGGACCACGTCCTGGACACCGTGCCCGACCGCCCGTCGCTCGTCGTCAGCACCCCAGGCGCCGAACCGGTCGCCGAGGGTGGCTACGCGGCCGCCCTGCTGCTCGACGGCTGGGCCCTGCTCGGCCGCCCCGACCTGCGTGCGGGCGAGGACGCGCTGCGCCGCTGGCTGGAAGCGGCCGCGCTGGTCCGGGGGCAGGAGGACGGCGGTCTCGTCGTGGTGACCGCCGAGCCGACGCAGCGGCCCGTCCAGGCGCTGGTGCGGTGGGATCCCGCCGGTTACGCGGCCCGCGAACTCGCCGAGCGGTCCCAGCTGGGCTTTCCGCCGGTCTCCCGGATGGCGGCGGTGGCCGGACCCGGGGAGGCGGTGGCCGAGCTGATCGCCTCGGCTCCGCTGCCGGAGGGGACGGAGACCCTGGGCCCGGTGCCGTTGCCCCCCACCCCGCCGGGCCGCCCGCGCCGCCCCGGCGACCCGCCGCCCGGAGCGCAGTGGGAGCGCGCCCTGTTGCGGGTGCCCCCGGGCCAGGGCCGCGCCCTGGCCGCGGCCGTCAAGGAGGCCAAGGCGCTCCGACTGGCCCGCGGCGACAAGGACCCGACGGTCCGGGTCGACCCGCTGGATATCGGTTGAGAGGCTTCTTAACCGTTGCGGGGGCCCGGGAAGACGCCCGGG
>NZ_RIBZ01000462.1:0-1481 GCF_003721215.1 Streptomyces botrytidirepellens | reverse complement strand
GGAGCCCCTGCAACGGGGTCCGGGGCGGAGCCCCGGTTTCGGGAAGGGGCGGGGTGGGGAAAACGCCCCACCCCGCGACCCACGGGCCGCCCCCGGCACGGCCCACCGCCCGCGGCACAACCACCCCCGGCGGTACCCTGACCACGCCGGACCCACGTCCGGCTGGACCACATCCGAAGGGACACCCCATGCCGCTCGAAGCCGGTCTTCTGGAGATTCTCGCCTGCCCGGTGTGCCACGCCCCGCTCCGCGAGGAAGAAGCCGAGGAGACCCCCGAGCTGGTGTGCACGGACGGCAAGGGATGCGGGCTGGCGTACCCCGTCCGGGAGGGCATCCCGGTCCTGCTCGTAGATGAGGCCCGCCGCCCGGCCTGACGACGCCCGCCGACGCGACGCACACCGCATCCCGCCCGCACCGCCAGCCCGCACCGCCGCCCACGGCGATAGGAGGCCGTAGCTCCATGCTCGACGAATCCCTCCTCGACGCCCCAGAGGCCCTCGCCCGGGCCGACACCCGCGGGCTGCTGCGCGGGGCCGCAGAATCCGGCGCCAGGGTCCGTACCGCAGCCCGGCACGCCGCCGAGGCGGGCGTAGCGGACCTGAATCCGGACGGACGGCCGCGCGCCGTCCTGGTCGCGGGCCCGGGGGCGGCGGGAAGCTGCACCGCAGACCTCCTCGGCGCGCTCAGCGGCGGCAACATCCCGGTGAGCCTGATCGGCCCGACCGGCGTCGCACCGGCCCCCGGCGCGCTGCGCTGGGCGCTGCCCGGCTGGGCGGGCCCGCTGGACCTGCTGGTCATCGCGACGCCGGACGGTACGGAGCCGGGGCTGCCGCGCCTCGTGGAGCAGGCGTACCGCAGGGGCTGCGCGCTGGTCGCGGTCGCTCCGGGGCACTCGCCGCTGGCGGGCGCGGTGGCGCAGGCGCGCGGCCTGATGGTGCCGCTGGCCACGTCCTCGTACGGCCTGCCCGGAACCGGCACCGGCACCGGCCCCGCGCCGTACGCCACGCCCCCACCCGACGAGCCCCCAAACACAGCTCCCACCACCACACGCCCCGAGGAGCAGCCCCAGGGCCCACCCCCCGAAGGCGCTCTGGGCGAGCCCGCCCCCTCCGGCGGGCACCCCCACCACGCCACCCCGCCGCACATAGAGCCGCCGGGCACCGCACCGGACGAGGTCACCGGCCCCGCCCTGCCCGGCACGCTGTGGGCGCTGCTCACGCCGCTGCTCATGCTCGTCGACCGGATCGGCCTGATCTCCGCGCCGCCCGCCGCGCTCCAGCAGGTGGCGGACCGGCTGGACCGGGTCGCCGAGCGCTGCGGGCCGGCCATCGCCACGTACACCAACCCCGCGAAGACGCTCGCGGCCGAGCTGGCCGGGGCGCTTCCGCTGCTGTGGACGGAGGGCCCGGTGGCCGCCGCGTCCGGACGGCGCTTCGCGGGGCTGCTCGCGTCGCTCGCGGGGCGCCCCGCGCTCGCCGCCG
>NZ_RIBZ01000463.1:0-1458 GCF_003721215.1 Streptomyces botrytidirepellens | reverse complement strand
GTCCGCCACCCGCGGGCTGCTGCTCGCCGCGCTCGCCGACCGCGGCGGCCGGTCCCGGCTGACCGCGGCCGCCCAGCGCACCGAGGTGCGGGAGCAGTCCGCGCTCGCCGACTTCCAGCAGCTCGCCCCGGCCTCCGCGCGCGACGCCTACGGCCGCACCGTCAACGGCACCGAGGTCACCACCGCCGAGCGCTACCTCGACCGGCTCACCGATCAGCCCCGCCTCTCCGGCCAGGACCTGTTCGTCAACAAGAGCCGCCTCGAAACCGCCCTGACCGCCCGCATCGACCGGATGCGCGGCGCCGAGTCCGCGCTCGCCTCCGCCGAGGTCACCCGGCTCGGGCAGCTGCGCGACGACGACGTCACCGCCCTCGAGGTGAGCATCGCCCTGGCCGGTGCCTGTCTGCTGCTCGCCCTCGGCACCAGCATCCACAGCGCCCGCTCGATGACCCGCCCGCTGGCCGCGCTGCGGCTCGGCGCCCGCCGGGTCGCCGCCGACCCGGCCGCCGAGGAGCCGATCGCCTTCAAGGGCCGCAACGACGAGTTCGCCGACGCCGTACGGGCCGTCAACGACCTCCACCAGGCCGCGCTGCGGCACCACGAGCGCCTGACCCGGCTCGACGGCGACCGCACCCGGCTGGCCGGTGAGCGGCAGCGGCTGGCCGACGAGGCGGACGGGCTGCGCGCCGAACGGGACGCGGTCGCCACCCGGCTGGAGGGGCTGCGCGCCCGGGTCCACAGCAGCTTCGTCAACCTGGCGCTGCGCAGCCTCGGCCTGATCGAACGCCAGCTGGCGATCATCGAGTCCATGGAGGAGCAGGAGCAGGATCCCGACCGGCTCGAAACGCTCTTCCAGCTCGACCACCTGGCCACCGGCATGCGCCGCTACGGCGAAAACCTGCTGATCGTCGCGGGCTCCGAGCACCAGGCGAACCACCCCGGCCCGGTGCCGCTGCTGGACGTGCTGCGCGCCTCGATCAGCGAGGTCGAGCGGTACGACCGGGTGCACCTCCAGTCGCTGCCGCCGCACGCCCAGGTGGCCGGGTTCGCCGCGGACAGCATCAGCCATCTGATCGCCGAACTGCTGGAGAACGCCACGGCGTTCTCGCCGCCGGACGTGGCGGTGCAGGTGTCCGGCTGGCTGCTGGAGAGCGGCGAGGTCATGCTGTCCGTCCAGGACGAGGGCATCGGCATGACGCCCGAGCGCCTCGCGGAACTGAACGAACGGCTCGCCGACAAGGTCCCCGAGTACTGCCAGGGCCCCCAGCCGGACGATCCGCTGGGGCTCGGCCTGTACGTGGTGACCCGGCTCGCCGCACGGCACGGCGTAAGGGTGTCGCTGCGCGAGCAGCAGCCGGGCGGGATCGCCGCCGTCGTCGTCCTGCCCACCAAGATCCTCCCGGCGGGCCCGCCCGGCGCCGGGCTCCCGCCCGCCCCGCCCGCCGCCGCGACCGGCGC
>NZ_RIBZ01000461.1:0-1451 GCF_003721215.1 Streptomyces botrytidirepellens | reverse complement strand
GCCCAGAGGCCCCAGGCGAGGGAGGTACCGGCCAGCCCACGCGCCCTACGGTGCTGCGCCAACGCATCCACATACGCGTTGGCGGCTGCGTAGTTGCCCTGCCCCGGGTTGCCGAAGACACCGGCGGCGGAGGAGAACACCACGAACGCCGACAGATCCGCAGTCGCCGTCAGCTCATGCAGGTTCCACGCCGCGTCCACCTTGGGCCGCAGCACCTTGGCCAGCCGCTCCGGCGTCAGCGAACCGATCACACCGTCATCGAGCACACCCGCCGTGTGGACGACGGCCGTCAGCGGATGCTCGGCGGGGACGGTCGCGAGGGCCGCGGCGAGCGCGTCCCGGTCGGCCACATCGCACGCGGCCCACCGCACCTCGGCACCCAGCTCGGCCAGCTCGGCGCCGAGTTCGGGCGCACCGGGAGCCTCCGCGCCACGACGGCTCACCAGCAGCAGCTGCCGTACGCCACGCTCCGCCACCAAGTGCCGCGCCAGCAGCCCGCCCAGCGTGCCACTCGCACCGGTCACCAACACCGTGCCCTCGGCACCGAAGTCAGACGCCTGCTCGGCGTCGACCACGGCCCGCGCCAGACGCGGCGCCCGCAGCACGCCGTCCCGCACCGCCACCTGCGGCTCACCCGACGCCAGCGCGCCCGACACCGCCGTACGCGAGTCAGCCGCGCCATCGACGTCGACGAGCACAAACCGGCCCGGGTTCTCCGACTCGGCGGAACGCACCAGGCCCCACACCGCAGCGCCCGCCAAATCCGCCACCGGTTCGGCGGCCTGGGTCGCGACCGCGCCGGAGGTCAGCAGGACCAGCCGCGCGTCCGCGAAGCGGTCGTCAGCCAGCCAGGACTGGAGGAGGTGGAGGGCCTGGGTGGTGGCGTGATGTGCGGCTTCGGCGGGCGAGGGGGTATCCCCCACCCCGCCCCTTCCCGCAACTTGGGGCTCCGCCCCAAGGCCCCGGTCCTCAAACGCCTGACGGGCTGGAGATGCCGCACCATCCGCGCGCGGGCCGGTACGCCCTTCGGGCGTGTCCTCAATCGCCGGACGGGCTTGATTTGCCACACCTGGGCTTCCAAGTACCGCGTCCACTCGGGCTTGGGATGCCGCATCCGGGCGTTCGAGTGCGGCAGCCAGGGACACCACTACGTACTCCGGGGACTCCGCGCCCCCGTCCACCGCAGCCGCCAGCGCGTCCAGGTCCGCGTACGCGGCCACTCCCGCGCCGAACAGGCCCTCGGAACCGAGCACCGCCCAGCCGTCGCCGACCTGCGCATCCGCAGCAGCCGGAGCGGCGAACTCCGCCCACTCCAGGCGGAACAGCGACTCCTGGCGCCCGCCGCGCGCACCGCTGATCTGCTCAGCGGCCACGGGCCGCAGCACCAGCGAGTCCACCGACAGCACGGCACGACCCGCACCATCAGCCACCGCCAGCGACACCGCATCCGT
>NZ_RIBZ01000459.1:0-1441 GCF_003721215.1 Streptomyces botrytidirepellens | reverse complement strand
CGAGCCGGGTGCCGGGCCGGGTGCCGGGCCGGGCTCGGCGTCGGACGCCTCGCGGGCGCCGTCGTGGGTGGCGCGGTGCGCGTGGGCGTCCACGCGGGCGAGCACCGCCTGGACGGCGGCAGCCAGCGCCAGGCCGTCGTCCCCCGCGGTGCCGTCCCCCGCGATGTCGTTGTGCGTCCCCATGCCGTCCCCTGCCCCCGTGCCTCGCACCGTCTCTCAGCTCTCCGTGTCCGCGGCCGACCCGGCGCCGCCGGGGCCCGGGGGACGTTTGCCGCCGGGGCGCGGTGCCGTACGGCCGCCGGTGCGCGGTGACTTGCGGGTACGGGAGGGCGAGGCGGCCTGCTTGGACCCCGTACGCTTCTTCGCCGCCGCCGGGGCATCGGTTTCGGCGTCGGCGTCGGCGTCAGCCGTGGTGGCGGCGTCCGCTGCCTGCTCCGCCCGGTTCTCCGCGGCGGCGGACGCGGTGCCCTTCGTGGACGCGGACGGGCGGGAGGCGGCACGGCGCTTCCCGACCGCCGCTTCCTCGGGCACCGGCTCCTCGGACTCCGCGGGCTCCGGCTCCGCCGCGTCGGGCTCGCCCAGCGGCCCGGGCCGTTCCGGCGCGCCCGGGGCGCCGAAGGGCGCCACCCGCACCGTGGGCCGTTCCACCGGCTTCGCCGGGACCGGCTTCTCCCGGCCCTCCACCAGGACCAGCGACCCCTGGTAGCAGACGGACAGGGCGTACGGGGTCTGGTGGAGCATCCCCCACAGCTTCGAGGTCTCGTCCACATCCATCTGGATGGGGTTGAAGCGCACCCGCTGGATCGACTCGGCCAGGTCGCTGCCCGCGAGATACGGCCGTTGGGCCGCCTCCTCGATCACGTCCTTCGGCAGGACGGGGATCTCGTGCAGCGTGCGCACCACGCACCCGATGAGGCGTTGCCCGACGAGCTCGGCCTCCTCCCCGTACGCGCTGATCAGGAAGTTCAGATCCATCGCCGCGGCGGGCCGCTTGAGGAGGGTGCCGTCCGAGGCGCGCGTCGGCAGGTCGGTGTGGCGCATGGAGGCGTTCGGTGTGACCTGGTAGAGGAACACGTTGATGGTCGGTTCGAGCGGCGGCTCGGGCGGGGGTTTGCGGGTCTGGACCGCGACCGCCATGTCGATCTCGGGCCGCAGGTTGCCCTCGATCAGCAGCGCCAGGGCCTGGGTGACCGTCGCGAAGGCGAGTCCGTTGCTCATGTGCCGTCAGTCCCTCTTCTCGCCGCGCGACAGGTAGTCGTCCAGGCTCAGCGTGGGTGCGCGCCGTCCCGTCTGTTCGGGGCGGGCGGCGGCGGTGCGGCCGGGCCCTGACGGGTCGGCGGCGCTGACCTCGAGCCGCCCGATCTGTACGTGGACCACGCGCTCGGCGGCGCGCGGCCGCCGACGGTTGGCGGCGGCGGCCGAGCGGGCGGCGCGGTCGGTT
>NZ_RIBZ01000458.1:0-1419 GCF_003721215.1 Streptomyces botrytidirepellens | reverse complement strand
TCCGGCCGCGCCCCGGCCCCGGCGTGCCGCCCTCCCCGGGACCGGCGCCCACCAGCGGCTGGGCGGCCGCGACATCCGGCGCGGTCGGGGTCCTCGGGACCTGCGACGCCTGCGGGGGCCGCGGGACCGGCGGTGCCTGCGGAGGAGACGGCCGAAACTCCGGCGCGGCCCCGGACGCGACGGCCTCCAGCAGCTGCCGCGCCTCGGCCGCCGTGGGACGCCCTTCCGGATCCTTGTCCATCAGCTCGCGCAGGACGGGCGCCAGCGGACCGGCCAGCCGGGGCTCCGGCAGCGGCTCGGTGACGATCGCGGTCAGCGTCGACCACACCGAGGTGCGGCGGAACGGCGACGAGCCCTCCACCGCCGCGTACAGCGTCATGCCCAGCGCCCACACGTCCGAGGCCGGGCCCGGGTCCTGGCCCTGGGCGCGCTCCGGCGCCAGGTAGTCCAGCGAGCCGATCAGCTCGCCGCTGCGGGTCAGTTTGGTGGTCGCGCCGTCGTCGGGCGCCTCCATGCTCGCGATGCCGAAGTCGGTGAGCACCACCCGGCCCCCGCGGTCGAGCAGCACGTTCCCCGGCTTCACATCGCGGTGCAGCACCCCGGCGTCGTGGCCCGCGGCGAGCGCGTCGGCTACCTTCGCGCCGATCCGCGCGGCCTCCAGGGGATCGACGACACCGCGCTCGTCGATCAGGTCGTCGAGGGACGGGCCGTCGATCAGCTCCATGACGATGACCGGCAGCCCGTCCTCGTCCGCCACGTCGTGCACCGTGATCACACCCGAATGGCGGATCCGGGCCGCGGCGCGCGCCTCGCGCTGCATCCGGGTGCGCAGATCGGCCAGCTCCGCGCCGGACGCGTCGGTGTAGGCGCGCAGCACCTTGACCGCGACCTCCCGGCCCAGCAGCTCGTCCACCGCTCTACAGACCACGCCCATGCCGCCGCGGCCGAGCTGCCCCGTCACCCGGTAGCGCCCGCCCAGCAGCCTGCCGGACAGATCACCGCCCATGTCCCCCGGTGCCACCATCGGATCCCTCGCATCGCCAGCAGTGAGCGAACAGCTTAGGCCCCGCCGGTGACAGTCCGGCTCAACTCGCGCCGCCAGGCGCGCCCACCGGGCCGAATCCCTCCAGCCGCTGTTCCTGGGCCGCCGCGGCGGCCGCCCCGACCAGCCCCGCGTCGGTGCCCATCTGCGCCGGTACGACCTCAAGACCCTGGACGTAACTCAGGGTCGCGTAGGCGCGCAGGGCGCGCCGAAGGGGCGCGAAGAGCACGTCCCCGGCGCCCGCGACCCCGCCGCCGATCACCGCCACCTCGATCTCGACGAGCGCGGCGGTCGCGGCGATCCCGGCGGCCAGGGCCTGCGCCGCGCGGTCGAACGAGGCCCGCGCGACCGGGTCACCGGCGCGCGCGGCGACGGCG
>NZ_RIBZ01000477.1:0-1412 GCF_003721215.1 Streptomyces botrytidirepellens | reverse complement strand
TGAGACCTGATGCCGAGCCGATTGTGGTGAAGTGGATGATCCTATGCTGTCGAGAAAAGCCTCTAGCGAGTTTCATGGCGGCCCGTACCCTAAACCGACTCAGGTGGTCAGGTAGAGAATACCGAGGCGTTCGGGTGAACTATGGTTAAGGAACTCGGCAAAATGCCCCCGTAACTTCGGGAGAAGGGGGGCCATTGCTGGTGATCACTCTTGCAGTGTGAGCTGGTGGTGGCCGCAGAGACCAGCGAGAAGCGACTGTTTACTAAAAACACAGGTCCGTGCGAAGCCGTAAGGCGATGTATACGGACTGACGCCTGCCCGGTGCTGGAACGTTAAGGGGACCGGTTAGCTCCATTTCGGTGGGGCGAAGCTGAGAACTTAAGCGCCAGTAAACGGCGGTGGTAACTATAACCATCCTAAGGTAGCGAAATTCCTTGTCGGGTAAGTTCCGACCTGCACGAATGGCGTAACGACTTCTCGACTGTCTCAACCATAGGCCCGGTGAAATTGCATTACGAGTAAAGATGCTCGTTTCGCGCAGCAGGACGGAAAGACCCCGGGACCTTTACTACAGCTTGATATTGGTGTTCGGTTCGGCTTGTGTAGGATAGGTGGGAGACTGTGAAATCATGACGCCAGTCATGGTGGAGTCATTGTTGAAATACCACTCTGGTCGTGCTGGATGTCTAACCTGGGTCCGTGATCCGGATCAGGGACAGTGTCTGGTGGGTAGTTTAACTGGGGCGGTTGCCTCCTAAAGGGTAACGGAGGCGCCCAAAGGTTCCCTCAGCCTGGTTGGCAATCAGGTGTTGAGTGTAAGTGCACAAGGGAGCTTGACTGTGAGACCGACGGGTCGAGCAGGGACGAAAGTCGGGACTAGTGATCCGGCGGTGGCTTGTGGAAGCGCCGTCGCTCAACGGATAAAAGGTACCCCGGGGATAACAGGCTGATCTTCCCCAAGAGTCCATATCGACGGGATGGTTTGGCACCTCGATGTCGGCTCGTCGCATCCTGGGGCTGGAGTCGGTCCCAAGGGTTGGGCTGTTCGCCCATTAAAGCGGTACGCGAGCTGGGTTTAGAACGTCGTGAGACAGTTCGGTCCCTATCCGCTGTGCGCGTAGGAGTCTTGAGAAGGGCTGTCCCTAGTACGAGAGGACCGGGACGGACGAACCTCTGGTGTGCCAGTTGTCCTGCCAAGGGCATGGCTGGTTGGCTACGTTCGGGAGGGATAACCGCTGAAAGCATCTAAGCGGGAAGCCTGCTTCGAGATGAGGGCTCCCACCCACTTGATGGGGTAAGGCTCCCAGTAGACGACTGGGTTGATAGGCCAGATATGGAAGCCGGGTGACCGGTGGAGTTGACTGGTACTAATAGGCCGAGGGCTTGTCCTCAGTTGCTCGCGTCCACTGTGT
>NZ_RIBZ01000455.1:0-1409 GCF_003721215.1 Streptomyces botrytidirepellens | reverse complement strand
GGCGCCGGGGGCGCGGCCGTCGGTGCGGCGGGGGGCGCGGGAGGCGCGACCGGGGGCGCGGGAACGGAGGCGGGGGCGGGCGCCTGCTGCGGTTCGTCGACGCTGATCCCGAAGTCGGTGGCGAGGCCCGCGAGCCCGCTGTCGTACCCCTGGCCGACGGCGCGGAACTTCCATCCGCCCTGCCTGCGGTACAGCTCACCGAGGACGAACGCGGTCTCCACGGAGGCGTCCTCGCTGTCGAAGCGGGCGATCTCGGCGCCGCCGGACGCGTCGAGGACCCGGATGTACAGACCGGGCACCCGGCCAAACGTTCCGCCGTCCGAGGAGGCGGCGAGCACCACGGTCTCGATCGCGGGCTCCACGCGGCCCAGATCGACCGCGAGGGCGTCGGTCACGGTGTCACCGACGGTTTGCTTGCCCTCGTGCCGTACGGCGCCCGAGGCGTGCACGGACTGGTTGTAGAACACGAAGTCCGCGTCGGAGCGAACCTTTCCGGACACCAGCAGCAGCGCGGAGGCGTCCACGTCCGGCACTCCGGGGCCGGACCGCCAGCCGAGTTCGACCCGCACCGACCCTGCCGTGACCTGGATGTTGCTGCCTTTGCGCATCGCCATGCTGTCCCCCTGTCTTTCTGTTCGCTTCATCTTCTGGACGGGCATGTGACCCTCTGAAAACGCGCCCTTTACAGGATCTCAACGTACCCTGACGACCGTTTTTCCCGGGTTCGGTCCGATTGGGGATCCGCGACCGCTCCGAACACTGAAAACAACCCTCCTACCGGGCTCCCCAATCAGCACATGGTGGGCTTAACTTATGGTCTATGACCTCCCCCCGCAGCACCTACGGCGGCGGCTACTACTCCTCGCCGTCCTTCCCGGACACCCCCATCTACGACAGCCTTGTCGCCGAGCGGGGAACGCCTCAGATCGCACCCATCCGGGTGCCTTCCGCGTATGACAGCGGAAGTCACCTTCCGGCACTGCCCTCGGCGCTTCCCGCGCTCCCGGCCGCTCCCTCCCAGCAGACCCCGCCGCCCGGCTATCAGCAGCAGGCGCCGCAGCCGGGCGGAATGCAGCCCGGCGGCATGCAGCCGGGCGGGCTCCAGCAGGCGCCCTCTCCGTACATCCCGCCGCAGGCGGGCCCGCGCGGCTACCCGGGGGCGCAGCAGCAACAGCAGCGTCCGGCGGCGCCGAACGGGTACGAGGCGATGCGTCCGGCGATGCCGCGCCCCCAGGCGCCCCGCCCGGCGGCTCCCTCGCCGTCTCCGTACGACGACCCGTACGGCCGTCAGCAGCAGTATCCGGGGCGTCCCCAGCAGCCGGGGGGCGGCTACTGACCCCAGCGCACTCTCCGCGCACCCTTTCGCAAGCCTGCCGGGGCCCGGTGGTCCGTCGTTCGGACCACCGGGC
>NZ_RIBZ01000460.1:0-1405 GCF_003721215.1 Streptomyces botrytidirepellens | reverse complement strand
TGCCGAGCCGGGGCCCGCTCCGGCTCAGGTCGGCGGCAGCAGCCCCACCGCCGCGTAGGCGGCGTCGACCCGCGGCCGGGCCAGCGACCGGGCGCGCTCGGCACCGGCCCGCAGCACCCCGTCGACGTACCCCGGGTCCGCGCTCAACTCGGCGTGCCGGGCCCGCAGCGGCCGCAACACCTCCACGACCGCCTCGGCCACCGCGCCCTTCAGTGCCCCGTACGAGGTGTACTCCTCGGCCAGCACCTCCGGCTTGCCCCCGGTGCACGCCGCGAGCACATCCAGCAGGTTCGACACCCCGGGCCGCTCCTCCCGGTCGTAGCGGACATCGCTGCCGCTGTCCGTGACCGCCCGCATGATCTTCTTGCGCACGACATCCGCCTCGTCCAGCAGATAGACGATGCCCCGGCCCTCGGCGTGCGACTTCCCCATCTTCGACAGCGGGTCCTGAAGGTCCATCACCCGCGCCGCCACCGGCGGCGGCGTCGCCCGCGGCACGGTGAAGACCGGCCCGTACCGCTGGTTGAACCGCCGCGCCAGATCCCGCGTCAGTTCCACGTGCTGCGTCTGGTCGTCGCCGACCGGCACCTCGTTCGTCCCGTACGCCAGGATGTCGGCCGCCATCAGCGCCGGATAGGTGAGGAGCGACAGCCGTACGCTCCTGCCCCGCGCCGACTCCCGCGCGACCTTCTCCTTGTACTGGATCATCCGCCGCATCTCGCCGTCCGCGGCCGTGCACTCCATCAGATAGGAGAGCCGCGCGTGTTCGTCCACATGACTCTGGACGAACAGGGTGCAGTGCGCCGGATCCAGACCGGCCGCCAGGAACAGCGTGGCCGCCTGCCGGGTCAGCCGCCGCACCCGCGCCGGATCGTGCTCAACGGTCAGCGCGTGCAGATCGACGACGCAGAACAGCGCGTCGGCCCGGTACTGGTCCTCCTCGACCCACCGGCGCAGGGCGCCGAGGTAGTTGCCGAGGGTCAGATGCCCGGTCGGCTTGACCCCGCTGAAGATCCGGGGGCGTGCCGTCGTGGTGTGTGCCATGGGTGTGCTCTCTCCCGCTGTCTCGGGACCGCCGGACCGGACGGCCGACTCCGCGAGAGGGAGCAGATACGGAAACGGCCGCCGGAGCGGCGGCCGTGGAAGTGCATGCGCTGGGGGGCGGCCGCCGTCAGGCGGGCCACCACTGGGCAAGGTGCGCATGCTTCGTCATGCCACAGAGAGTACGCCCACGGGGGCGCCCCGGCACGGGTTTGAAGGCCGTCGGGGCGTCGTGTAGTGTTCTTCGAGTTGTCACGGAGCCCGCAGGGAAACGGGACAGCCACTCGAGCCGCACCGGCGGCAAACCACTCCGCACGACCCCCAATCGGGAACGACTTCGGCATGCCGAAATCCGGACCGAAAA
>NZ_RIBZ01000453.1:0-1390 GCF_003721215.1 Streptomyces botrytidirepellens | reverse complement strand
TCCGCCGGACGGGGGTCGGGCGGACTGCCGGGCCGTGGGCTTCCTCGGGGGGTGTCCGGGGCGAAGGGCCCCTACACCGTGACGCGCTCGCTCTCCCGGCGCTCCGCGAGCCCCTTCTCGTCCAACTGGTCCAGATGGCGGCACAGCACCACCGAGCCGCCCGCCGCCAGCGGCGCGTACAGCCCGTACGACAGCCCCTCCCAGCCGTCGTACGGCTGCCCCGACAGCACCCGGGAGCCCGCGGCGAGCCCGTGCGCGGCCGCATCCGCGCGCGCCCGCTCCACCAGCTCCGCGCCGGTCAGCTCCAGCCCGCCGACGGCCAGCGCGGGCGCGTCCGGGTCCACCGGGGCGTACGGCGCGAAGCGGTCGCCCTGGCTCGGCACCTCCACGGCGTAGTCGGCGAACCCCTGCGGCGGCTGCGGGAACCGGCCGCCCAGGGGGCGCAGGGCGAGCGCCACCCGCTCCCCGGAGCACGCGCGCGCCTCTTCCAGGGTGTCCGGCCCGCTCACCACCACATCGGCCGCGGCCGGATCGCCGCCGACGTCCGCGAGGACCCCGACCGACGCACAGGCCAGCAGCCACACCGCGGTCTGCCAGTGGGTGGGCAGCAGCAGTGCGACCCGGTCGCCGGGGGCGGCGGCCAGGTCGTCCTGGAGCAGATTGGCGGTCTTCGCCACCCAATTGGCGAACGTGGCCACGGAGAGTTCGACGCGCTCGCCCGTCGCGTCGTCGTAGAAGGTCACGAGGGGGCGCGCGGGATCCGCGGCGAGCGCGGATCGCAGCAGGTCGGCGGGGGTGCGATCGGTGGCGTTCATCCGCGCAAGGGTACGCGCCCGACGCGCCCCGCCGGGGGGTCGGCCGACTGTTCCAGTCGGCCGCTCACCGCGCGTCCGAATAGACACTTGTGTCACGATATGCACAGGATTTTCATCATGCGTGGATTCCTTGCGTCCTCGGTCGGCGTCGTGTGCACCGCCGCCCTCACCCTCCCGTCCGCCCTGGGTACCGCACATGCCCGGGCCGACCGCGCCCACCTCATGGGCGGCACCCAGTCGCTGCCCCTGCGCCCGCTCGGCCTCCCGCTCGACCGGGGCATGGCCGCGCCCGGCGGCGACCGGGGGCTCGCCGCCCGCGACGTGCCCCCCTTCTCCCTCGTCGGCGTCGTCTGGAACGACGCCTCCGACGACCTCCCCGGCCACGTCCAGGTGCGCACCCGCGCCGCCCGCACCGGGGTGTGGTCCGCCTGGCGCGACCTCCGGGCGTACCACGACGACGCCCCCGACCCCGCCCCCGGTGCCACCGACGGCGGCGCGGGCCATCCGCGCGGCGGGACCGCCCCGCTGTGGGTCGGCGACTCCGACGGCGTCCAGGCCCGCGTCCGCGCCGCCCG
>NZ_RIBZ01000450.1:0-1331 GCF_003721215.1 Streptomyces botrytidirepellens | reverse complement strand
CCGGGCCCAGGGCCCCGGGGCGCCCGGTGTTCGGTGCCTCGGGCCGGGGCTCCGGGTTCCCTGGAGCCGGGGCCAGGCTCCCGGTGCTCCGGATCCGGGGCTCCGGGCACGTCCCTGGTCATCCAGGTCCGGGCCCAGGCGTCCGGCTCCGGGGCCAGGGCTCCTGGGGGAACCCCGGACCCGAGGCTTCGGTCCCGGACCCGCTTCGGGTTTCCGGGCCCGGGCCGAGACCAGGCCCGGGTCTGGATCCAGACCCGGGACCAGGCCCAAGTCCGGGCCCAGGCCCAAGTCCGGGCCCAGGCCCAGCTCCGAGCCGAGCACCCGGAGCCGGGGCCCGGGCCCAGCACGCGGGTCCGGGGGCCGGGGGCCGGGCCCAGCACGCGGGTCCGGGGGCCGGGGGCCGGGCCCAAGTGCGAGTCCGGGGTCCGGGTCCGGGTCCGGGCCCAAGTGCAGGTCCGGGATCCGGGCCCAGGATCCGGGCCCAAGTCCGGGGTCCGGCCCATGTCCAGGTCCGGGGTCCCGGATCCAGGCCCGGGGTCCCGGATCCAGGTCCGGGGTCCAGGTCCCGGGTCCCGGGTCCGGGGTCCCGGGTCCGGGGTCCGGGGTCCAGGTCCGGGGTCCAGGCCCGGGCCGAGCCCAAGTCCAGGGGCCCGAGTCCGAGTCCGGGCCCGAGTCCGGGGCCAGGCCCTGGCGTCCGAGTCAGGGGCGGAGCCCCTGCCCTCCAGAAGGCCGGGGTGGAGCCATGGCCCAGAGGCCCGGGGCGGAGCCCCTTGCCCCCAGGCCCCGGCCGTCGGAGGTCGGGCGTGGGGCCCGGGCCGGGGCCCGGGGTGGAACGGGGTCGGTGGGAATCGGGAAGGGGCGGGTGGGGAAAGGGCGCTGTGCCTCGGTACGGTCCGTTCCGCGGGGCGGGCCGTAGGGACGGGGCCGGGCGGGGCCGCCCGGCAGGAAGGGTCAGGCCGGGGAGAAGAGGTGGTCGCTGATCAGACGGGCCGCGCCGGTGACCCCCGCGGCCGGGCCCAGTTCGCCCAGCACGATGGGGAGGTTGCCGGTGGCGAGCGGAAGGGACTGACGGTAGACCTGGGTGCGGATGGCGGCGAGGAGCGTGTGGCCGAGGCCGGTGACGCCGCCGCCGATCACGACCAGGCCCGGGTTGAAGAAGCTGACGAGACCGGCGATGACCTGACCGGTGCGCATGCCGCCCTCGCGGATGAGTTCGAGGGCGGCGGCGTCACCGGCGGAGGCCGCCGCCGCGACGTCCGTGGCGGCGAGGTGCCCCACGGCCTCCAGCCGCGCGGCGAGTTCGGCGGAGCGGCCGTCGCGGGCGGCGGCCT
>NZ_RIBZ01000454.1:0-1309 GCF_003721215.1 Streptomyces botrytidirepellens | reverse complement strand
GCCGGGCGGCCCGGCGGCGCGCGCGGGCCCGGGTCCGGGGCCGGTGGCGGTAGACGCGGCGGGCCCACGGCGATCCGGGGCGCGCGAGCCGTACGGCGCCGATGACCGCCACCAGCGGCACCAGCACCCCGATCACCGCGATCCGCAGCTTGCCCTTGACGAGGGCGAGCAGGGCGAAGGCGAAGTTGACGGAGACCTCCGCGACCACGGCCCCGCGGTCGCCGCGTTCGGCGTCCGACACCTCGTTCACCCCGAACGGCAGGAAGCCGCTGAGCACCAGGGCGACGAGAGCCGCGGTGACCACGACGACCTCGACGCTCTGTCGGCCCTGCTCGGTCCAGTAGACGTCGTGCAGGTGGAGGATCAGCGCGAACTCGTCCAGCACCAGCCCCGCGCCCACCCCGAAGAGCACCGCCGAGATCGCCGCCCCCACCCCATGCCGTCCGCCGGCGACCGCGCCGAAGCCGCCGATGACGGTGAGGATCACGCCGGGCACCACATGGTGGACGTGGACCCCGCCGGGGCTGACGTCGTGGAACGGGCCCTTGCCCGCCTTGATCAGCCGGGTGATGGTGCGCGTGATCACGAACGAGAGGATGAACGAGGCCAGCGCGAGGAGCAGCGGCAGCTTGCCGGGCTCCCCGATGTTGCGTTCCCACCAATGGCCCATGGCCCGTCAGGGTCGCGCGATACCCTGCGGCGCGATGGACACCACGCCGGAGCAGTCCCCCGACCGCCAGCCGGACCCGGACCCGGAGATACCGCCGGACCCCGGACCGGAGATACCGCCGCGTCCGGCGCATCCCCCGCGAGCCTCCCTGGATGACGGCCTCCGCTTCGCCTTCGGCACGCTCACGGCGCTGCCCGTGACGGTGGCGCGCTGGGATCGCGAGGCGGCGCGCGTGGGCATGCTGTGCGCCCTGCCGGTCGGGCTGACGGTCGGGCTGTGCGCGGCCGCGGTGGGCGGTGTGCTGCTGTTCCTGGGCGCCGGGCCGCTGCTCGCGGCGGTCGCCACCGCCGCCGTACCCGCCGTACTGACCCGCGGCCTCCACCTCGACGGCCTCGCGGACACCGCGGACGGCCTCGGCAGCGGCAAGCCCGCGGACGAGGCGCTGCGGATCATGAAGCGGTCGGACATCGGCCCGTTCGGCGTCATCACCCTGCTGTTCGTGTTGCTCGCGCAGGTCGCGGCGCTGGCCGAGCTGTACGGGGAGAGCTGGACGCGCGGCGCGGTGGCCGCCGCCGCGGCGGGGCTCGTCGCCCGGTGCGCCCTGACGCTCGCGGCCCGCCAGGGGATGCCCGCGGCCCG
>NZ_RIBZ01000457.1:0-1308 GCF_003721215.1 Streptomyces botrytidirepellens | reverse complement strand
GCACCCGCCATCGAAGGCATCGCCTACTTCACCGTCTCCGAACTCCTCCAGAACATCAGCAAACACAGCAACGCCCGGACCGCTTCGGTGGAGCTGTCCCGGTCGGGCAGCCGGCTGCTGATCCGGGTGCGGGACGACGGGCGCGGCGGCGCGTCCCCGGACGGGGGCAGCGGGCTGGCGGGGCTGGCGGAACGGCTCGGCTCGGTCGACGGCCGGTTCCTGGTGGACTCCCCGCCCGGCGGCCCGACCTCGGTGGAGGCCGAGCTGCCGTGGCGCGACCGCGACGGTACGAGCCGTACGGGCGGCGTCCCGCGCCGCGCGGCGGCGGCCCGCCGGTCCGCGTAGAGCGGCTCGCCGCACCGCGCAGGCCGTGCCGAAGGGGTGGGGTTAGCCCCCGGGTGAAGACGCCGACCCGCTTCATTCCCGGGGCCACCGGCCCCGGGGACTCTGGAGGACGACGACAGCGACAAGCCGGGCACCGGCTTCGGCTCGGGAGGACGGACGACGAGATGGCCACCGCATACGGACCGTACGGGCCGGGGAGCGAGCCCCGGCACCGCCTGGTGCCGCCGGCACTGCGCGCGCCGTTCGAGGCCCGCGTCTGGCGCGAGTTCCTCTATCTGCTGCTCAGCCTGCCGATGGCGGTCCTGACCTTCGCGTACGCGGCCGTCATGCTCTCCCTCGGCGCGGGGCTGCTGATCACCTTCCTCGGCGTTCCGGTGCTCGGCGCCGCCCTGGCGGGCTGCCGGGGCATCGGGGTCGTGGAGCGGGCCCGCGCCCGGGCGCTGCTGCGGCTGGAGGTGGCCGAGCCCGAGCCGGTCCGCGTGGCCGGGGGCAAGCGGGGGCCGGTGTCCTGGGTGGGCGCGCTGCTGAAGAGCGGCACCTCGTGGCGGCATGTGCTGTACGCGCTGCTGCACCTGCCGTGGGCGATCTTCGCCTTCACCGTCGCGATGGTGTTCGCCTGCTACGGCTGGGGCTTCGCGACGTATCCGCTGTGGCGCTGGGTCTTCCCCGCGTACGTCGACCAGCCGGGCCTCGAGCTGTTCGGGGACGACGACCGGGGCCGCCACTTCTACCTGGACACCCCGTTCGAGGTCGCCGCGTCCTGCGTGCTCGGGGTTCTGGTCCTCCTGGCGGCCCCGTGGGTGATGCGCGCGCTGACCAGCGTCGACCGGCTCCTGGTGATCGGGCTGCTGGGCCCGTCGCGGCTGGCGACCCGGGTGTGGGAGCTGGAGTCGGACCGGGGCACGGTGGTCGACACCGCCGCAGCCGACCTGCGCCGCATCGAACGCGACCTCCACGACGGAG
>NZ_RIBZ01000451.1:0-1263 GCF_003721215.1 Streptomyces botrytidirepellens | reverse complement strand
CGGCCACCCACCCCACACAGCCACCCACACACGGCAGGGAGTCCTCATGCCCGAAACGCCGGATGCCACCGACACCGCCCGCAGCAGTGACGCCCCCGCCCATCACTGGGTCCTCGTCCATTCGAGGAGACCATCCCCCTGGGCGAACTCCGCCTGAGCACCAGACGACGGAGAGCCCTCAGACGCCAGACCTGCTCGGGACACCGATGGCTCCACCGGAGGCGGGGGTGGCTCGGCACGCCCACCAGCCTCCCCGTGTCCGGCACTCGCCGGGCGCGTCACCATCCGCCGTCCCTGGAGCATGTCATGCCCACTCCTGCCCTGCCTGATGTCCACGCCCGCGCGGCCGCCGTCCTCACTGCCGCCGGTCTCACGGTCCTCGACGCCGACACCGATACCGATACCGGCGCCGACGCCGACGCCGACGGTACGGGTGTGCGGGTCCGGCCCGCCCCGTACGACCCTGGCCACTCGTTCGTCGTCCCCGTCGTCCACGGGCGCGAGAACTTCCCCCCGCCGCTTGCGGAGTACGACGACCGGCGCTCCGCGTGGATCGAACTCATGCAAGCCGCCCGCAACGCCCTGACCGACGCCGGATGGCAACGGCTCCTCCGGACGGACAACGGCGCCGAATTCCGCCCCCCTGCCAGCTGACGCCCTGGCGCGCCGCGCCCGCCCGCGCCCCAGTCAACGGCACCCCGCCAGCGCGCATATCCGCGCCTACCGCGACTTGTAGAGCGCGTTCACAGTGGCCGGTCCGCCCCGGGACCGGCCATGTCCGAACTACCCTCCTGTGAAGGGACACCCCGTGAAGATCGTTATGCCTTGTGGGCTGGCCACCGGCCCCGGCGGTTGATGCGTGCTCTCGCTCTGTTCCAACGCCGCTACCCATGTCCTGGAACACCACGACGGGCCCGCAGGTCCCTACCGCTCCGGCGCCTACTGTCTGCCCTGCCTCAACCGGCGGGTACGTCCCGCTGCCGAGGTCGAAGCCGCCCATGCACGCGCCATGCGTACCGGCGACACCACCACCTCGCCCGAACAGTTCGGCCTGCCCGACGACCGGTGGAAGGTCCGGGACTTCACACCCGAGGAAGCCGCCGAAGTCCAGGCCATCCACGCCGGCAGGCTCCTCGCCGTCTACCAGGGCGAGCCCGGCCGGTTCGGCTGGGAAGCACCCCACCCCGCCCAGCACACCGGGGGGTGACCGCCCCCGGCCCGCCGCGCTCCGTGCGGTGATCGCTATTTCGGGGCCCGCGCGGG
>NZ_RIBZ01000448.1:0-1262 GCF_003721215.1 Streptomyces botrytidirepellens | reverse complement strand
CGCGTCCCGGCCACGGGCCCCGAGCCCGCCTGCCGCGCCCCTGGGGCCGTCCGCCCCCGTCCCGGGCGGTACCGCCGGTTTCCATGCCTGCCCCCGGCGTGACCCACACGCGCCATCGACGGCTCCGCCCTACACAAGGGGCGGGGCCGCCCCCGTGCGCGCCTGCCCGGGGGCGGGCCGTGCCCTTGCGTGTCTTGATCCCTCCCGCTCCACGGTCCCGTCACACCCGGCCACGCCCGTACCGAAGGAGCACCCTTATGAGCACCCGCCCCCGCACTGGCCAGCCCGGCACCGGACAGTTCGTCCCCCTAACCGACGGGGACGTGTACCGGGCCGAACAACTGCGTGCCGAACTCGCCGACTTCTGGGGTACCCCCTACCGCGGTGTACCGCTCGGCGCCGATCTCACCCAGTCCATGCTCTACACCAAGACCGGCAACGACATCGCCCTCGACCCGAAACTTGCCCCCGCACACCTCACCCTGTGCGAGCAGACCAGCATCGCCTTCGACGCCTCGACCGTATGGGCCGCTCCCCACGCGATGAGCCACGCCATCACCGAACACCCCCTCCTCGACGGTGTCACGGACCTGAACAGCGCCTCGCTTGCCCGTCTGCTGCCTGCCCTCGTCGCCATCGAGAAGACCGCCGCCGCCCGTGACGGCCTGGTCTACTTCCCTCACCCCATCCACAGCCTGTCCGTCCACCCCGTCCACGCCCTGGCCTGGCAGATGAACGGCGGCGCCGACACCGGCGAACCCGTGAGCCTGGCCATCCACACCCTCACCCGTACCAGCCTCATCCCCACGTTGCTGCCCGCCAGCGTCCAACCAGAACACCTGGCTACCACTGAGCTGTCCACCAACAGCATCACCCTCCTGGAAACCCCGCACAGCCCCACCGTCGCCATGGGCGACACTTGCCTCTGGGGCGCCCCCGCCCCCGAAACCGCCCTCCTGCTCACCCTCGCGTTCTGGGCCCTGCGCCCACCGAAGGACCAGGAAGACGAACGCTCCATCCCCCAACGCGCCAACAAGAACAAAAAGAAGCGGGCCAAGGGAGCACGCCCAAAGAACCGGCGGGTACGCATCATCCGCGAGAGCGCCTTCACCCGGCCCGCCACCGTGCCGACCGGCGCCACCCGCCACTGGAACGACGCCACCCTACGCTGGCAATTCGACGAGACCTGGCAGTGGCGATGCCCCAACCCCGCCCAGCACCGTCAGATCATCGAATCCGGCGGCACCTGTCCCAAGGTGAAG
>NZ_RIBZ01000452.1:0-1258 GCF_003721215.1 Streptomyces botrytidirepellens | reverse complement strand
GCCGGGGCGGCCGCCGCCGGCACGGACGGCGCGGAGCGGTGACCGACACCAGCGGCGGCGGCTCGGCCGCCCGGGTGTTCGGCGTGGACATCGGCGGGTCCGGGATCAAGGGCGCGCCGGTGGATCTGGACCGCGGCGACCTGGCCGAGGAGCGCCACAAGGTGCTCACCCCGCACCCGTCCACGCCCGAGGCGGTCGTGGACGGTGTGGTGGAGGTCGCCAGGCACTTCGGCTGGTCCGGGCGCCCGGTCGGGGTGACCTTCCCGGGCGTGGTGACGGACGGGACGACCCGTACCGCCGCGAACGTCGACAAGAGCTGGATCGGCACCGACCTGGCCGGTCTGCTCGGCGAGCGGCTGGGCGCCCCGGTCACCGTGCTGAACGACGCGGACGCGGCCGGGGTCGCCGAGATGACCTTCGGCGCGGGCCGCGGCCGCCAGGGCACCGTGATCGTGCTCACCCTGGGCACCGGCATCGGCAGCGCGGTCTTCACCGGCGGTCGGCTGGTGCCCAACACCGAGCTGGGCCATCTGGAGCTGGACGGCCACGAGGCGGAGAAGCGCGCCTCCACCAAGGTCCGGGAGGACCACGACCTGAGCTGGCCGCACTGGGCGCACCGGGTGCAGAAGTACCTGGCGCACCTGGAGATGCTGTTCTCGCCCGAGCTGTTCGTGATCGGCGGCGGGGTGAGCCGGAAGGCCCACAAGTTCCTGCCGCTGATCGAGGACATCAGGGCCGAGATCGTCCCGGCTCAGCTCCAGAACAATGCGGGGATCGTGGGCGCCGCGATGGCCGCGGCTGCCGCTGCTGACGGCGTCGGCGCTGCCGCCCCATGAGGGCGATCTTGCGGACGAGGACGATCAGCACGGTCAGCAGCGTCCCGGCGTAGAGCCAGCCCGCGTTCAGCGAGAGCGCGGTGAACACGCCCAGCGCCTGGCCCGCGAACCCCGTGCCGCCGTCGTTGATCGGCAGCAGCCCGGCCGTGAAGGCGATCGGCACCCCGATCGCCCCCGGGAACAGGTCGGCGGGCCGTACCCACATCCCGCAGCCCGCGCACGCCAGCAGGAAGAACACCCCGTACGCGGTGGGCGATCCGGAGAACAGCAGCGCGTCCAGGCAGCCGAATGCCAGCATCGCCAGCGCGGTCAGCAGCCCCGCGCCTAAGGCGGTGAGCCGGGCGCTGGGCAGGGTGACCGGCCGGTCGCGCAGCGTGGCGGCCGCGCCCAGCAGCCCGCCCCGGCCGCCGCCCCGAGCCGTC
>NZ_RIBZ01000446.1:0-1258 GCF_003721215.1 Streptomyces botrytidirepellens | reverse complement strand
GGCCGCGCGGTGCGGGAACGGGGGATGGGGCCGCACGCCGCGCGGCCCGGCCGGAGCCGGGCGCCACCGGGCACGAAGGAACGGGGGTTCGTGCGGGGCGCTCACCGGCTGCACTGACTGTCGTACGCGGCAGAGTTAGCGGCGCAGCCATCGACCAGGCGGGGGCGCAGCGGCCGGGCGGCGGCCCCATCCGGCTGGTCCCGGATCCGCGGGTGCAGTGCGGGGACTGTGCGTCAGCGGGTCAGAACCGGGGGGCAGCACTCGTCGGCGGCCTGCCCACCAGCAGGTCAGGTGGCGGCTGGCGTGGCTGGTCCTCAGGTCGGTGGTGATCTGCTCGGCCGTCTGGCGGCTGACGCTGGTCGCGTCGTACCGGCCCCACCCTCGGGAGATCGGCAGGGTCTCGTACGGGCCGAACTCCCCCTCATCGAAGGTGAACAGGTCTGGGACCGGCGGGGCGGAGTCCGGTCAGCAGGTGGGTCCCTGATCGTCCTCCTCCTCGTCCTCGTCGGGATTGTGGCTGGTGTAGGGGTAGGGGCTGTCGGGGTTGTCAAGGAAGGCGAGGAAAGCCTGGGCGACGAACTCCCGGTCGCTGCGGTGGTCGAGGGGGAGGTGTGGGTGGAGGCTGTCGAAGGCGGCGTATGCGGCGCGTTCAGCTTCGGCGCGGGTGTAGAGGGCTTCCCATCCGGCGCCGGGCGTGGTGCCCGTTGCGTGTTCGAAGCGACTGATGGCGGCATGGGCGGCCAGGGCGATGGCGGCAGGCTCAGTGGTCTTGATCTTGAGGAGCTGCTGGGCGTCGATGAGTTCCTGGCTGATCACAGTCCACCGGGCGGTGTCGCTGTCGTTGTGGAGGGCGAAGTAGCCGTAGTACCACATGTCCTGGAGCCAGCGTTCGAGTTCGTGGGCGGCTTCGTGCCCCGGCACGGCGCGGTAGGCACCCAGGGCCATGCGTGCCCTGGCGGCGATGGCGGCGGCGGGGCGGGGGTAGGTGAGCTGGTTCATGGGTTCTGTCTCCTTGTCCTGGGTCAGGCATGGCGGAAGGCGGGTACGTCGGGCATCACGGTGCACGGCCGCCAGGAGAGTGACCCTGCGGAAGGCAACAGCCACAACACACGCCCCCCGGGGGGCGGGGCCGGGGTGATGCTGTGGCAGGCGGCTAGCTGGGCGAGACACGGCCACGGGTGGTCTTCGGGGCCGGTGAGAATGCGGCGCCGGTGATAGTGCGGGTCCGGCACGGGGCCTGGGAAGGCGGAACGGGGCG
>NZ_RIBZ01000456.1:0-1257 GCF_003721215.1 Streptomyces botrytidirepellens | reverse complement strand
GAGGAAGACGGTCATGGCAACGGCGCCCAGCGTCTCGTACTCGATGACGGTCCGGCTGGAGGTCCCCGCGAGCGGTACCGCGGTCAGCCAGCTGACCACGGCCGTGGAGTCCTCCGGTGGCTCCGTCACCGGCCTCGACGTGACCGCTTCCGGCCACGAAAAGCTCCGTATCGACGTCACGATCGCGGCGACGTCGACCGCGCACGCCGATGAGATCGTGGAGAAGCTGCGCGGCATCGAGGGCGTGTCGCTGGGCAAGGTCTCCGACCGTACGTTCCTGATGCACCTCGGCGGCAAGATCGAGATGTCGTCGAAGCACCCCATCCGCAACCGTGACGACCTGTCCATGGTCTACACCCCCGGTGTGGCGCGGGTCTGCCAGGCCATCGCGGACAACCCCGAGGACGCCCGGCGCCTGACCATCAAGCGCAACAGCGTTGCGGTCGTCACCGACGGCTCCGCGGTGCTGGGCCTGGGCAACATCGGGCCCAAGGCGGCGCTGCCGGTGATGGAGGGCAAGGCGGCGCTGTTCAAGCGCTTCGCCGGGATCGACGCGTGGCCGATCTGCCTGGACACCCAGGACACCGACGCCATCGTGGAGATCGTCAAGGCCATCGCCCCCGGCTTCGCGGGCATCAACCTGGAGGACATCTCCGCCCCCCGCTGCTTCGAGATCGAGGCGCGGCTGCGGGAAGCGGTGGACATCCCGGTCTTCCACGACGACCAGCACGGCACCGCGATCGTGGTGCTGGCGGCGCTGACCAACGCGTTGCGGGTGGTGGGCAAGAAGATCGAGGACGTGCGGGTGGTGATGTCCGGCGCGGGCGCGGCGGGCACGGCGATCCTGAAGCTGCTGAACGCCGCGGGCGTGCGGCACGCGGTCGTCGCGGACATCCACGGCGTGGTCCACTCCGGCCGCGAGGACCTGGTCTCGGCCGACCCGGACTCCCCGCTGCGGTGGATCGCGGACAACACCAACCCGGAGGGCGTCACGGGCACCCTGCGGGAGGCGGTGCGGGGCGCGGACGTCTTCATCGGCGTGTCGGCCCCGAACGTGCTGTCGGGCGAGGACGTGGCGGCGATGGCGGACGACGCGATCGTGTTCGCGCTGGCCAACCCGGACCCCGAGGTGGACCCGGCGATCGCCCGTCAGACCGCCGCGGTGGTCGCCACCGGACGGTCGGACTTCCCGAACCAGATCAACAACGTACTGGTCTTCCCGGGTGTCTTCCGTGGCCTCCTGGACGCCCAGTCCCG
>NZ_RIBZ01000449.1:0-1252 GCF_003721215.1 Streptomyces botrytidirepellens | reverse complement strand
GCCCCGCCCGGCCTGGGGCTGGGGCGAGACCGCGGTGCTGGCGGCGCTCGCGGCGATCGGCTGCTCGTCCGCGATGGCGCTGCTGGCCGCCGTGTCGGGCGGGCCGCTGGGCGTCGGCATCCTCGCCGACCTCGGCCCCGACGGATGGCGCACCGGCGTGGCCACGCTCACCTGGACCGGACCGATCGCGGTGCCCGGCGCGCTGGTGGTGCGCTGGGTGCGGCTGTACGTCCCCAGCCGGGCGACCTGGGCGGAGTGGAAGGCGGCCCGCGCGGCGAAGGCCCGGGCCCGGGCGGAGGCGCGGGCGAAGGAGCGCGCGGCCCACGAGGAGGCGCTGGCCCGGGTGGCGCTGGAGCCGAAGCCGGAGCCGGAGGCCGAGCCGATCGACCTGCGGAAGGCGATGGCCGAGCCCTGGTGGCAGTGGCTGAAGCCGAGCCCGCGGAAGCGCGGCAAGCGGCACGGCGGCAAGCGGAAGCGCGAGCCGGAGCGCGCCCAGGACCCGGCGACGAGCCCGGGCCTCGGGTCCGGGATCGGCACCGGCATGGGCGCGGGCACCATGGCCGACTTCATGGGCGGCATGGTGGGCGCGACCGGCCCGGTGGGCTCGGCGGATCCGGTGGCCCCGCCTCCGTACCGCAAGCCCGACGCCCCGGAGGAGACCCGGTAGACCGGGTGAACGACCCGCAGCCGCCTCATACGGGCGGCTGCGGCGCGTGGGGGGCTATTCGCCGGTGCTGAGGAGGGGCCGCAGCTCCTTGGGGAGCTGGTTCTCGCAGGCGTGCCGGGAGGTCTGGGTGAGGGCGTCGTCCACGCAGCTGTAGTAGTCCTTGTAGACGATCTGGAAGCTGAACGTCGCCGCCACGATGGCGAGCGCGAGCCCGCCCGTCACCAGACCGCTGATCGCCGCCGTCGACTGCGGCTTCGACGAGTCGGAGCCGGGTGCGGGCAGCCGGGCCGGAGTGGCGCCGGGCGGCGGGGGCGGGGCGTTGAGCGGTGCGTTCCCGGTGCCGCTCACCGCGGCCGACGTGGCCGTGGCGGTACGGCGCGGCTTGGCCCGCAGCGCGCTGATGCCCCAGTACAGGGCGAGCGCGCCGAGCAGCAGCGCGATCTGCGCCAGGCTGAACAGGGCGAAGAAGAACGCCCACATGCCCGCCAGCAGGGCGTACCGCGCGCGCCGCTGGGCCGGGTCGGTGGGGTCCCAGCCGCGCGGACCGCCCGGGCCGCCGCCTTGGCCGCCGGGCCCGGACGGGCG
>NZ_RIBZ01000441.1:0-1244 GCF_003721215.1 Streptomyces botrytidirepellens | reverse complement strand
GTCAGCCGGAACGCCCCGCACTAGCCCCCTACGTGCCAGGCGGCGACCGGCACTCGCCGGGCCGCGCACGCGCATCGCGCGGCCCGGCTCCGCCCGCCGCTGCTTGGCACCCACCGCTGGGCCCCGGCGCTCCGCCTCCCGCACCCACGCAGCGAAGCCGCCGATCCCACCGGGCCCCTTGTGACGGGCTGCGACGCGCCCCTCGGGGGGCGATCCACACGCGAACGGAGAGAAGGACCCGTGAATCGCACCGACCAAACGATCACCACCCGCGTCTGGGCCAACGACTCGCTCGGCCCGTTCGACTGCACACTCGACCCGGACCCCGCCAACCGGGCGAACGGCTGGCTGAACCCCCGATTCGCCCTGGACGCAGTCCGCGAGCTGTCCGCTCAGACACTTCGCCTCGCAAACGAGCCCGGCTATCCCAGCTACGAAACCATCCACGTCATCGAGGGCCGCGCGGACAGCCAGGACACCGTCCACATCATCGAAGGCGGCCCCAACCAGTACCGCGAAAAGGAGAGTGAGGAGACCCAGGCAGTCGCCGTGCATATCCCCTGGCGAGGCCTGAGCCCAGGCACGGACGCCTCCATTACCCATGTCACCCCGCAGACACGCGAGGCAGCCCGCAAGCGCAAGACCACCTGCCGCGGCGCCCGTCGCGTGGTCGTCGTACACATCCGCTGGCAGTATCTGAACGAAGGCTGCGACACGGCCACCGCCATCATCTGTCTCAACGCTGAGGGCCTGTACCCGATCGCCGGCTGGGGGGAGTGGACATGGGACCTCGCCACCTGGTGGTGCGCGTGCGGCGAGAAGTCCTACTGGCACGAGTCGTGCCCCTGCGGCCTCACCCGCGACGGCCAGCCGAAGGCGCCGCTGGGAATCGCGGGCGTCAAGGTCGGCCTGATCCTGCGCGCTCTGGCCCCCGAGGCGACGTCGGCCCTGATCGACCTGACCGACCTCGCCCGCATCTGCGCGGTATACGCCGGGAACAGCGAGCTCGACACGGCCGACGACACCGGCCCCTTCGACACCGAGACACTCGGCTGGGCCGACCAGGTGCTGCGCACGGCCATGGACGAAGCCGTCCCCGAGGACCTTGCCGCGTCCGGCTGGGAGCACGTCCCGGACGAGCGGTCCACGGCTCTCTATCGGATCACCTTTCCGACCACGCCCACCCCCTGACCACCGCAGGTCCGCTCCGGCCAGGTGACCGGAGCGGACCTCTCGCGTTCCCG
>NZ_RIBZ01000445.1:0-1192 GCF_003721215.1 Streptomyces botrytidirepellens | reverse complement strand
GCGGGGCCTCCGGGCGGGCCGTCCTCGGGAGCGGTCGCGGGCGGTTCGGGAGCGTGAGGGTCGTCCCCCCGCTCGTCCTCAGCGGGCGCGGGCGGTGCGGGGGCGGGCGGGGTGTCCGGTGCGGGGGCGGCTGGGTGGTCCGGTGGGTCGGAAGGGGAGGGGGTGGCGGCGGCCCGCCGGATGCGCTGTTGCAGCAGTACGGCCTCCGCCCATTCCCGGGGCGTGGGGCCGTCGGTCTCCCGGCCGTACCGGTACCCGGTCATGTGGGTGATTCCGTGCCCAGCGCGTGCCACAGGGCGTCACGGAGCCGCGCCCAGGAGGTCTCGTCGGACTTCGCCGCCCCGTTGGAGAGCATGTGCACGGTGTTGAGCAGCTGGTCGGTCGCCAGGCCCCCGTGCTCCCTGCTGTGGTCGAGGAACTCGCGGATCAGCGCCCTGGCGTCCCGGCCCCGGTCGCCGCCGAAGTGGGCGGTGACCATGGCGGTCAGCCGCTCCTCGTCGGGGTCGGGCATCCGGATCTCCAGACAGCGCCGCCGGAACGCGGGCGGGAACTCACGCTCCCCGTTACTGGTGATCACGACCACCGGGAACTCATGGCAGCGGACATGACCGTTCTCGACCGGAACGGCGTCGGTATGGTCCGCGGTCATCACCTTCACGACCGAGCGCTGCCGGTGGCGCTCCAGCTCGCGGATGCGGAACTCACCTTCCTCGAAGACGTGGAGCAGGTCGTTGGGCAGGTCGATGTCGCTCTTGTCCAGCTCGTCGACGAGCAGCACCCGGGGCCGGGCCCAGGGCAGCAGGGCCGTGCCCAGCGGGCCCAGGGTCAGATAGCGGCCGAGGTCGGGCAGGACCCGGTCCTCCGCCGCGCCGCCGACCGGCGGCGGGGTGTCCTGGACGCGGCCGATCGCGTCGTAGTCGTACAACCCGTCCTTGAGCGTCGTACGGCTGACGATGGGCCAGGAGAGCACCGGGCCCAGGCCCAGCTCGGCGGCGATCCGGTACGCCAGGCTGGACTTGCCGGTGCCGGGCCGCCCCGTGACCAGCAGCGGACGGCGGACGTGCAGGGCCACGTTGACCCTCTCGACCACGGAGCGGTCCAGGGTGCCGCCGCCGGGGCTGCCCAGGCGGCGGCGACCGGCCGGGGCGGTGCCGGGCGGGGGCAGCGGCGTGCCGGCGTCCTCGAAGACCCG
>NZ_RIBZ01000443.1:0-1168 GCF_003721215.1 Streptomyces botrytidirepellens | reverse complement strand
CCGCCGCCCAGGCGGCGGGGCTGGCGCTGGGCGAGGACCCGGCGGCGGTGGCGCGCCGCTGGGCGACCGCGGAGGGGCCCTCGTACGAGGCGGTGGAGCGCGACGAGGAGACGCGGGAGCGCATCGCGCGGGTGCTGTCCGACGCGGACGGGCTGCTGCGCCGGGCCTGAACCGCGCCCGGACCATACGAGACGGACCGCAGGAGAGGAGACCCCGACGGTGGCAGCGCCACTGCCCAACACCCAGCAGGCGATGCGCCGCCGCAATCTCTCCCTCGTGCTGCACGCCGTGGCCGCGCACGGACCGCTCTCCCGCGCGTCCGTCGCCACCCGGGTCGGGCTGACCCGGGCCGCCGTCTCCACGCTGGTGGACGAGCTGATCCGGGACGGGCTGCTGGTCGAGCTGGGACCGTCCCGGCCCGGCACGGTCGGCCGCCCCGGGAGCGCGCTCCAGCTCAACGAGCGCGGTCCGGCCGGGATCGGCGCGGAGATAGGCGTGGACCATCTGGCCGTCTGCGCGGTGGACCTGGGCGGCCGGGTGCGGGCGCGTACGGAGGTGACGGAGGCGAACCGGGACCGCGCGCCGGGCCCGGTCCTCGCCCGCCTTGCCGAGCTGGTCCGGCAGGTGGCGGCGGAGGCGGTACGCGAGGGGCTGCGGCCCGCCGGGCTCGCGGTGGCGGTGCCCGGTCTGGTGGCGCGCGAGTCGTCGCTGGTGGTGCGCGCCCCGAACCTCGGCTGGGAGGGTGTGGACATCGGCCCCGCGCTGCGTGCCGCGCTGCCCGGGCTGCCGCTGACCGTCGACAACGAGGCCAACCTCGGGGCGCTCGCCGAGCTGTGGCGGGGCGGTCATGACCCGGCGCCGCGCGACTTCGTCCATGTCTCGGCCGAAATCGGCATCGGCGCCGCGGTCGTGCTCGACGGGCGGCTGCTGCGCGGCACCCACGGCTTCGCGGGCGAGCTGGGCCATGTGCCGGTACGGCCCGAGGGGCCCGCGTGCGCGTGCGGCGGGCGCGGCTGTCTGGAGCAGTACGCGGGCGAGGAGGCGGTGCTGCGGGCGAGCGGGCTTTCCCCCGAACAGGCCGCCGCCCAGCACCCCGGGCCCGGCGGCCGGATCGCCCTGCTGGCCGAGCGGGCGGCGGACGGCGACCGCCGGGTGCGGCACGCGCTGG
>NZ_RIBZ01000438.1:0-1167 GCF_003721215.1 Streptomyces botrytidirepellens | reverse complement strand
GGCTGGCTGGGCCGCAGAACACGCGCCGCCCCGCCCTGGTACGGGGCGGGCCGGCGCGCGGACGGCGGGGGTGATCAAGGAAGCAGCTTCAGGTCGTGCTGGGCCAGCCACGTTGGAGCGGTGAGGCGTTCGGGGGCGTCCGGGAAGGCTAGATAGAACTCCAGGACCGCCAGGTGGTGGGCCCCGAGGTCGCCGAAGGGGAACGCAGAGCGTCGCAGCGCGCCATCGGCTGACACCGCGGTGATCCGGTCTTCGGCCAGTGCGTAGGACTGGGTGAGGGCGACTTCGATGCGTTCGCCTTCCGCGTGCAGCACGGGGCAGACCTGTAGGGCGTACGCGGCGCAGAGCGGGTGGAGCGGGGGCCCCAGGTAGTACCGGGCGTCGCTCTCGCCGATAAAGACCAGTTGTGCTGTGGGCTCGATTGCCTGAGTGCACAGCCCGCAGCGCCGCTGGACCATCAACTGTCGCTGCCTGTCCGAGCATTGTTCTCCGAACCGGGGTGTGCCGCGCCCGGGTGTGCACGGGCAGGTGATGTGCCCGCCCAACTCGTCATTGCGAGTCACCAGGATCGAGCCGTCGTCATCCGCCTCGTACCAGGCGATGTTGCCGGGGACCGGGCGTCCTGCCCGGTTACGGGGCAAGCGGGCGACAGCGGGTGGCATGGGGATACGGCGCCACGAGGGGCTCATCGATCACTCCAGGAGGAAAGAACGGCGGATTGCGGGTGAACCCGGGCTGAGGCTGTATCGACCGGACACACCCGGACAGCGGGTTGAGGATGTCCTTGCGGGACGGCTCACACTGGCCGTCGAAGCGACAAGCCGTGCAACCCCCGGCACCCGGGGCTGGGCAGAGCCGAACATGGCGCGGCTGTCCCCGGCTGCCCGCGCGGGAGAGCCGGGCCGGTGCGCAGTCCGCGGCTCAGGCAATGAGCTGGGCCGCCTGCGGAAGCGGGCGGGCAGGCCGCCGGTCACCGCCAGTTGCGAAACGCCCGGTGGCCAAAGTCAGCGCCGTGTCAGCACCCCCGCCCGGGGTTCAAGCGGAGGGGCAGCCTGGCCGTCAGGCCGTCCACAGAGTCGTCGCGTTGCGCGGCCCTGAGGCGGATAACGATGCTGGATCACGGCGGGCCCTTGGGATAAGCGGGGGCGCGCGTCGGCCCCCTGGCCT
>NZ_RIBZ01000444.1:0-1166 GCF_003721215.1 Streptomyces botrytidirepellens | reverse complement strand
CCGGGAGACGTCCGGGGCGCAGGCCCCGGGGCCGCGGACCGCCGCCGGGAGCGCGCCGCGGGAGGCGGGCGGGTCGCAGGGGTCGGCCGGGTCGTACGCCTCGTACGGGGCGCACGATACGTATGAGCCCGGCGAGCCGACGTGCGAGTCCTACGCCTCCTACGGCTCCCGCGACTCCTACAAGGCGTACGAGACGTACGAGACGTATGCCTCGTACGAGCGACCCTTCGGGCCCGGCGCCCGCAACTTCGCCGCCGGCAGCCTGCGGCCGCGCCTGGACGCGCTGCGCCAGCTCGTGGGGCTGTCCCGCACCCGGCTGGACGGACGCACCCTCGCCGGGGCCGGGCGGGTCCTGGACGAGGCCGCGGCCCGCGGACGGCATCCGCTCGGGCACACCGTCGTCGCCCTCGCCGGAGCCACCGGAAGCGGTAAGTCGACACTCTTCAACGCGCTCGCCGGGGCCCCGCTCTCCGAGTGCGGGATCCGGCGGCCGACCACCGCCGCGCCGCTCTCCTGCGCCTGGACCGATCACGCCGACGGGCTGCTGGACCGGCTCGGCATCCCGCACGCGGACCGGCGCCGTCCGGCGTATCCGTACGACCCCGCGCTGCGCGGCCTCGTCCTGCTCGACCTGCCCGACCACGACTCGGCCGCCCCGGGCCACCGGGACCGGGTGGACCGGCTGCTGGGGCTGGTCGACGCGGTGGTGTGGGTGGTGGATCCCGAGAAGTACGCGGACGCGGTGCTGCACGAGCGCTATCTGCGGCCGCTCGCCGGTTATGCGGAGGTCACGTTCGTCGTCCTCAACCAGGTGGACCGGCTGCCGGGCGACGCCGCCGACCAGGTACTGGACGATCTGCGGCGGCTGCTGGACGAGGACGGGCTGGCGCTCGGCGAACACGGGGAGCCGGGCGCGGCGGTGCTCGCCCTGTCCGCGCTCACCGGGGAGGGGGTCGGGGAGCTGCGGGAGATGCTGGGCGGGCTCGCGGCCGAATGCGGCGCGGCGGAGCGACGGCTGGCGGCCGACGTGGACGGCACGACGGCGCGGCTGCGGCCGCAGTACGTGGCGGACGGGGCACCCGCCGGGTTCACCGGCCGGGCACGGGCGGAGTTCGAGGACCGGCTGGCGGAGGCGGCGGGCGCGGCGGCGACCGGGCAGGCCGCGG
>NZ_RIBZ01000442.1:0-1143 GCF_003721215.1 Streptomyces botrytidirepellens | reverse complement strand
CGGGGACTGGGCGGCTGTCGACAGCGAGGCCGGGGGCGGCGAGGCCGCGGCCGGGGTGCCCGGGCGGCCGCTGCCGCCGTCGCTGGCGGTCGGCGCCTGGCTGCTGGAACGCGCGGGGTGGGACGTGGCGCCCGTCGAGGGGCTGGGTGTGGGGGAACCTCTCGCGGCCGAGCGGTGTATCCACGTCGGAAGGAAGCTCGCCGCGTCGGCGGAGCGGGTCGCGCTGCTGGTGATGGGCGACGGGAGCGCGTGCCGGACGCTGAAGGCGCCGGGCTATCTCGACGAGCGTGCCGCCGCGTTCGACGCCGAGGTGGCGCGGGCGTTGGCGTCGGCCGACACCGCGGCCCTCGCCGCGCTCGACGAGACGCTGGCCTACGAGCTGAAGGCGGCGGGCCGCGCCCCGCTCCAGGTGCTCGCGGGGGCGGGCGAAGGGGCGGGGCTGAAGGGGGAGTTGCGGTATGACGAGGCGCCATACGGCGTGGGGTATTTCGTGGCCCGCTGGGCCTAGTTGTGCTGATCGGAGAGGTTGGTGACGCGACTGGCTGGGGTGTGGCCGCTGATTCCGGTGTGGGGTCGGTGGTAGTTGTACCAGTCCAGCCAGCCGGGAAACGCTGCCTGACGTTCGGCTTCTGAGGTGTAGGGCCGCTGGTAGGCCCACTCGTCCAGCAGGGTGCGGTGGAAGCGTTCGACTTTGCCGTTGGTCTGCGGCCGCCAGGGGCGGGTCCAGCGTGGGCTGATGCCCAGGTCACGGCAGGTGTCGCGCCAGGTGTTCTTGCTGTAGGCCCAGGCGTTGTCGGTCAGCACCCGCTCGACGGTGACGCCTTGGGCGGCAAACCAGGTGGTGGCCCGTCGCAGGAAGGCCGCGCAGGTGGCGGCGGTCTCGTCGGTCAGGTTCTCGGTGTAGGCCAGGCGGGAGTGGTCGTCCAGGGCGGTGTGCAGGTAGGCGTAGCCGGTGCCGTTGCGGTTCGTGCGGCCAGCTGCCCGGCCGAGGACCTTATGGCCGCCGCCGTCGGGGATACGGCCGAGTTTCTTGACGTCGATGTGGACCAGCTCGCCTGGCCGGGAGCGTTCGTAGCGGCGGACGGGTTGGCCGGTGGCCCGGTCCAGCGTGGCCAGAGGCGGCTGGCCGTGGCGTTGGAGGAT
>NZ_RIBZ01000440.1:0-1140 GCF_003721215.1 Streptomyces botrytidirepellens | reverse complement strand
GGCGGGCGCGGCTCGCGCTGCCCGATCTCGCCACGCTCGGGCCGGTGGCCACGCTGGGACGGCGGCTGCCGGGGTGCGCCCCGGCGCTGGACCTGTCCGCGTCGCGGGTGGCGCTGCCCGAGGCGGGCGACGACGCCGCGGCGGACGCGGTCATCGTGTTCACCTCCGGTACGACGTCCCGGCCGCGCGCCGTGGTGCATTCCCGGGGCGGGCTCGCCGCCGGGATGCGGTCGGTGGCCGAACTGGTCCGGCCCCGGCCCGACGCGCCCGTGCTCGGCGGCACGTTCTTCGTGCTGCTGCCCTCGCTGACGCGGGGCGCCCCGGTCGCGCTGCCCGCCCGTACGCCGCGCGTCCTCGCCCGGCAGCTCGCCCGGCTAACCCCGCAGGCCACCTATCTGACGCCACCGCAGCTGCGCGTCGCGCTCGCCGCGTCGGCCCCCTTCACCGGCCGGGTCTGGACCGGCTCGGCCCCGGCGGGCGCCGAGCTGCTGGCCCGGGTCAAGCGGGCGGGGGCGGACGAGGCGTGGGGGGTGTACGCGCTCACCGAACTCTTCCCGGCCGCCGCCGTCGAAGCGGCCGAGAAGGCAGCCTTCGGCGGGACCGGCGATCTGGCCGGGGCGCCGCTGCCGGGGGTCCGGGCCCGGGTGGACGGCATGGCCCCGGGGAAGGGCGAACTGCTGCTGGCCGGGCCCGCGGCCCGCCACCGCTATCTGGGCGAGGACCCCGACCCCTGGGTGCGGACCGGCGACCGGGCCCGCTGGGAGGGCGGCCGGATCGTGCTGGAGGGGCGGCTGAAGACCATGGTGCTGCGCGGTGCCGAAAACATCTACCCGGGCCTGTACGAGCCGTCGCTGCACGTGGCCGGGGTCGAACTGGCCCTCCTCGTCGGCGTCCCGGCCGGAGACGGCGACGAACGGCTCGTCGCGCTCGTCCAGCCGAGCCCCGGTGCCGACCCGCGCCGGGTGCGCGCCCTGCTGGCCGGACCGCTGGAGCGGATGGGCTCCGCCCGCCCCGACGCGGTGCTCCTCACCGACATCCCGCTCACCGGGCGGTCCCGCAAACCGGACCGCGCGGAGGCGGCCCGGCGGGCGGCGGCCCGGCTGGACGGCCGTGCCGCGCCCGCTTCCGTACGCCGCCTCC
>NZ_RIBZ01000447.1:0-1129 GCF_003721215.1 Streptomyces botrytidirepellens | reverse complement strand
CTAGTGACCTGAGTCAGAGATTCGGTGGCAGTAGGCGGCGACTTTGTCGAGGATCTCGTCGGCGGTCTTGGTCCAGGCGAAGGGCCTTGGATGCTCGTTCCAGTCGGCGAGCCAGGTTCGGATGTCGCGTTCGAGGGCCTGGACGGAGCGGTGGACGCCTCGCTTGAGCTTCTTCTGCGTCAGCTCGGCGAACCACCGCTCCACCAGGTTCAGCCAGGACGAACTGGTCGGCGTGAAGTGCAGGTGGAAGCGCGGGTGTGCCAGCAGCCACTGCTTGACCGCGGGCGTCTTGTGAGTGACGTAGTTGTCCAGGATCAGATGCACGTCGAGGTCGGCGGGAACTTCCTTGTCGAGCTTGGCCAGGAACTTCTTGAACTCCACGGCCCGGTGCCGTCGGTGCAGGGAACCGATCACCTTCCCGGTGGCGACCTCCAGCGCCGCGAACAGGGTGGTGGTGCCGGCGCGGACGTAGTCGTGGCTGCGGCGTTCGGGGACACCGGGCACCATCGGCAGGACGGGCTGGGACCGGTCGAGGGCCTGGATCTGCGACTTCTCGTCCACACAGAGGACCAGAGCCTTCTCCGGCGGGTCGAGGTAGAGGCCCACCACGTCGCGGACCTTGTCGATGAACAGCGGGTCCGTGGACAGCTTGAACGTCTGCGACCGGTGCGGTGCCAGCGCGAACGCCCGCCAGATCCGCGAGATCGCCGACTGCGACATGCCTGTGGCCGCCGCCATCGACCTCGTCGACCAGTGGGTCGCGTTCTTCGGCTTCTCCTCCAGTGTCTTGACGATGACCCGCTCGACGTCTGCGTCAGTGATCTTCCGCGGGACACCGGGACGTGGCTCGTCGGACAGGCCATCCAGACCGCGTTCGAGGAATCGCCTCCGCCACGTGCGGACCGTATCCGCGGTGATCCCCAGCCGACGTGACACCTCCATGATCGAGTGCCCGTCGGCGCACTCCAGCACGATCCGCGACCTCAGGGCCAGAGCCTGAGCCGTCGTGCGACGACGCACCCAACCCTCCAGCACGGCCCGCTGGGCATCGGTCAACGACAACGGTGGAATCTTCGGACCCGGACGACTCATACCAAACCAACGATGAATCTCCGACTCAGGTCACTAG
>NZ_RIBZ01000437.1:0-1123 GCF_003721215.1 Streptomyces botrytidirepellens | reverse complement strand
GCCCAGGGGGCCTCGGTGGCCCGGGCGCTCCCAGCGCAGGCGGGTCAGCAGCGCGTCGGGGTCGGGGGCGGCGCCGGGCGGGAGGGCGGCGAGGAGTTCGAGGACCCGGCGGCGGACCTCGGGGGCCGGGGAGCGGTCCAGGTCGGCGCCGAGGGCGGACAGCGTGCGGCCCTTGTTGTCACGGCCGCCGATCAGGCCCGACGTACGGGTCGCGGCGAGCCAGGCGGTGGCGAGCGCGGCCCAGCGTTCCTGGGCGGGCAGCCGCAGCCAGTCGTCGTACGCGGGGGTGGGCGCGTACCGTTCGTCGGTCTCGCCGTCGGAGGCCAGCAGCCCGGCCGCGTACGCCAGCTCGATCCAGAAGGCGGCCACCGGCTCGGAGACGTCGAGCGCGACAGCGGTCCGCTTGAGGTCGCGCACGCTCAGCCCGCCCGCGCGCAGCACGGGGGGCCCGGCGCTCTCCCATTCGCCCAGCAGCTCCTCGACGGTGGCCAGCGCGGTGAACGCCTGCCCCGCCGCCGCTTTGTCCACAGCCTGTGGATCGTGCTGCGCGGCGGACGCCAGCGGCGGCGCCACCGGCTCGGGCGCGCGGTGGGCGCGGCCGCCGCGCAGATGCAGGGCGACCTCGCGGGGGAGGACGACGTTCCGCGGCCCGGACGGCAGCAGCAGACCGCGGTCCAGCAGCCAGGCGACGGGCGCGGTGGGGGAGGCGACGGACACCTCCCCGTACGGCGGGCCCCAGGTCAGCCTGGCGAGCACGGCGGCCGCGCCGTCGGGCGCCCCGGCGAGCAGCGCCGCCATCCGGTCGCGGTCGTCGAATAGCTCGGTCAACGCCGCGACGGCCGTCACCGGATCGTGGGTGGCCGACAGCCCGGCCGCCGCCAGCAGCTCCTGGAGCCGCCCCGGCGACATGCCCGCCGTGGCCTCGTGCACGGTGGGCCCGAGCCCGGTCGGCGACGGCGAGGTGGGCGAGGGCGCGAGCAACTCCCGCGCGGTACGGACGAGCCGCAGCCGGTCGTCCCCGCCCCAGACCAGCGCCTGCGCGCGCAGCGTGGCGACGGCGCGCGGCAGCTCGGCGGCGACTCGGTCGCGGAGCGCGGCGGCGTCGGCGCCCCGGCCGGCGGCG
>NZ_RIBZ01000436.1:0-1084 GCF_003721215.1 Streptomyces botrytidirepellens | reverse complement strand
CGGGCGGGGGCCGTCATGACCTGACGGACGCCGCTAGTTGGGCGAGGTCTCGATGACCGCCGTCCGGTCGGCGGGGGTCTTGCCCCGCAGCGCGGTCTGCATGGCGATGGCCACCTCCTGCGGGGTGACCGGCTTCTTGCCGCCGTTGGCGCGCTCGATCAGCACCCCGTCGAAGGTCTGGCCGTAGAGCCTCTTGATCGCGTCCAGGTCGAAGTGCGGCTGGAGCTTGCCGTTGATCGGGCGCATCGAGAGGATCTGCGGCAGCGAGCGGTCCGGGCCGAACTGGATGGCATGCGCGTCATCGGTCTTGATCGTGACCAGACCGGACATCGCGGGCTCCGCGAAGGACTTCATCTTCGCGTTCACCTCGGACTTGCTGATCGTCGGCCGCTTGGCGACGACCGGCAGGTCCACCGGCTTGTCCTTGCCGGTCTCCGCCCGCTCGCGGTACGCGTCGGAGACGGCCGTGACCGCCTTGTCGATGTCCAGGCCCCGGCCCTCCCGGCCGTAGACGGGGACGGCCTTGCCCGGCTTGAACGTGATCGTGCCCTCGCGCGCCGTGCCCGAGTTGCCCGCGAGCCGCCCGAGGGCGTCCCGCAGCTTCTCCTCGTCGACCGTCACGGTGGGCTCGACCTCGTGGGTGCCGCCGAAGAGCGAGCCGATGACCGTCATCGGGTTGTAGTCGCGGCCCGCGACGTTCCGCACGGTGGCCTCGGTGTCCAGGGTCAGGCCCGCGACGGATGGCTTGATCTCCTTCTGATCGCCGTCCACGGTCACCTTCAGCGGGGCACCGGTGCGGCCGCCGAGCGCGGTGTCCAGCTTGTCGATGGCCACCTGCTTGGAGGAGCCGCCGATGTCGACGCCGAGGACGGTGGTGCCGTTGGGCACGTCCGCGTGGTTCATCACCAGGCCCGCGGTGTACGCGACACCGGCCGCGGCCACCAGCAGGGCGCCCAGCATGACGAGCTTGGAGCGGCCCTTCTTCTTGGGCTTGCCCGCCTTGCCCGCCGCGGGCGCCTTGGGCGCCGGGCTGCTCGGCGGGGCGCTGTCCCCGGTGGGCGGCCCGGCCCGGCCCGGCCCGGCG
>NZ_RIBZ01000435.1:0-1084 GCF_003721215.1 Streptomyces botrytidirepellens | reverse complement strand
CGCCCCGCACGGAAGCCCGTGCGGGGCGCGGCCGTCTGCCGGAGGGGGCTCAGAGACCGAGCTCGACCTCGAACTCGCCGGCCTCCAGGATCTCCTTGACCGCGGTCAGGTAGCGGGCCGCGTCGGCGCCGTCCACCAGGCGGTGGTCGTAGGAGAGCGCCACGTACGTCATGTCGCGCACCGCGATGGTCTCGCCCAGCTCCGGGTGGTCGATGACCACCGGACGCTTGACGGTCGCGCCGATGCCCAGGATGGCGACCTGGTTCGGGGGCACGATGATCGTGTCGAACAGCGCACCGCGCGAGCCGGTGTTGCTGATCGTGAAGGTGGCACCGGACATGTCGTCCGGGGTGATCTTGTTGGAGCGGACCTTGCCCGCAAGCTCCGCCGTCTTCTTGGCGATGCCCGCGATGTTCAGGTCGCCCGCGCCCTTGATGACCGGGGTCATCAGGCCCTTCTCGGCGTCCACCGCGATGCCGACGTTCTCGACGTCGAAGTACGTGATGGTGTCGTCGTCGTTGATCCGGGCGTTGACGGCCGGGTGGGCCTTCAGCGCCTGGACGGCGGCCTTCACGAAGAACGGCATCGGCGAGAGCTTGACGCCCTCACGCTGCGCGAACGACTCCTTGGCCTGGGCGCGCAGCCGCATGACCTTGGTGACGTCCACCTCGACCACGCTGGTCAGCTGGGCCTGGCCGTGCAGCGCCTTCATCATGTTGTCGCCGATGACCTTGCGCATCCGCGGCATCTTGATGGTCTGGCCGCGCAGCGGGGAGACCTCCTGCTTGGCCTTCGGCGCGGCGGCGGCCGGAGCCGGCGCCTGCGTCTGGGCCGCGGCCTTGGCGGCCTCGGCGGCGGCGATGACGTCCTGCTTGCGGATGCGGCCGCCGACGCCGGTGCCCTTGACGGTGCCCAGGTCCACGCCGTTCTCCGCGGCGAGCTTGCGCACCAGCGGGGTCACGTACGCGCCCTCGGCCTCGGGGGAGGCCGGAGCCGGGATGGACGGCGCCTTGGCGGCCGGGGCCGGGGCGGGCGCCGGAGCGGCCGGAGCCGGAGCCGGGGCGGGCGTGGGCTCCGGAGCCGG
>NZ_RIBZ01000433.1:0-1072 GCF_003721215.1 Streptomyces botrytidirepellens | reverse complement strand
GGTGCCGGGCCGCCCCGGTGCTGCCCGCCCCGGGCGCGGGCAGGGCCGTCTCGGCGGGCCCGTCCCGGCCGGTGTCCGTCCCCGGGCGGGAGGCGTCCCCGGGCGGAGGGCCGTCCCGGTACTGCCCGTCCTCGGGCGCGGGCATGGCCGCCCCAGTGCCTTGTCCCCACGGGCGCGGGCGGCGCGTCCCGGCGGGGGTCGTCCCGGGCGCGAGGCCACTCGGCCTGAGCACACCAGGCGAGGGGCGTCGGTCGCCAGGACCACCCACCGCAGGCCGCGGGGCCGCCCGCCGCGAGGGCTCCGGGCCGTCAACGGGCCGTGCGTGGGACGCACCGGAGGCAGCGGGTCGGGAGTCGGGGGCGCGCCGGAAATCGGCGACGTGCCAGGAGTCGGGGGCGCGCCGGAAGTCGGCGGCGGGCCAGAAGCTGGGCACGCGGGCCGGGCCGACTACGGCAGGCGCAGGGCTCGCAGGCGCAGGCGCAGCTGGATCTCGAACTTGGCGGCCGGGTCGGCGAGGTCGAGGCCCGCGATCTCGTGGGCCCGCCGCAGGCGGTAGCGCAGCGTGTTGGGGTGGATGTGCAGCTGGCGGGCGGCCAGCCGGGCGTCCTCGCCGGCGGCGAGGTAGCGGGCCAGGCTGTCGAGCAGTTCCGTGCCGCGCTCGCGGTCGTAACGCTCCAGCTCGGCGATCGCGCCGAGCGGGTCGTGCCCGGCCTCGTCGGCCAGGTCGACCGTCTGCATGAGCAGCGCGTCCAGGTGGACATCGCGGATGTGGGCGGCCGCGCCGCCCGCGCCGCCCAGCCGGGTGAGGAGCCGGACGACCAGGTCGGCGTCGGCCCGGGAGCGGTCCAGCGCGTCGGGGCCGGGGACGGTACGGCCCACCCCGGCCACCAGCCCGGACCGGTCCTGGAGTTCGCGGACGACGCGCGCCAGCCGCTGTTCGTCGCGCACCGGCAGCACGGCGTAGCCCGCGCCGTCGGCCTCCGCGTGGACACCGCCGTGCGCCGCCCCGGCCGGTCCGGGGAACCCGGCGAGCCCGTCCAGCCCGGCGAGCGCACGCCGCAGCGGCTCGCCG
>NZ_RIBZ01000429.1:0-1068 GCF_003721215.1 Streptomyces botrytidirepellens | reverse complement strand
TGGGTGTCGTGTGCCTAGCGCTGGATGAACTCGCGGTCGGCCATCTGCACGTCGTGCGTGCGGTTGAGCTCCGCCATCCGGCCGTGCTCAGCTTCGGTCTCCTGCGCCAGGCCCTGGGCGTTGGTGGTCAGGGAGTCGGCGCCGGCGACGATGCCGTCAACGTTGGCCGCCATCGTTTCCGACAGCGTGAAGACCTCCATGTAGGCAGTCGTGGTCGGCTCGTCGACCCTCAGCTTGCCCATCGCCTCGGACAGGTACTTGGCCGAGGCGCCGCGGTCCTGGAAGCGGGCCTTGAGCCGCTCGACGGCCCGCTTGGTGGTGCCGGCGTGGATGCCGTAGGCCGCCGCCTTCGTAAGGAGGGCCACGTAGGAGACTGCGCCGCCGATGGCCTGAGTTGCTGCGCCCATGATCAGGCTCCCCTCGTCTCGTAGACCTCGTGCGCGGAGGCGTCCTCGGAGTCGACCGCGTCGGAGAGGTAGAAGTCGCGGTCCATGACGCGCTCCATGTCCTTGGCCTGGCGTGCGTAGACGCCCTGTCCGGCCTCCAGCAGAGCCTTGGCCTGGACGACCTTCTCGCCCTGCGCCTTGGTGTTTTGCTTCAGCTGGCCGAGCTCGCTGTAGATCGTGCCGTAGTTCTCCTTACAGCGCGTGATCCACGCGAGGAGGCCCGGCCCGGCTCCGCGGGCGGTGAGTTCCGCGATCAGCCAGTCGCCCTTGCCGATCTCCCGCTCGCAGCGCTTGCCGATCCGCTCGTAGGTCGCGAAGTCCTCCTCGCACATGAGGGTGAGTTCATCGCTCTCGTCCCTGACGGACTCGTACGTCACTTTTGCTGCCATACGCTCAACTCCTCCACCGGCGGCAGCCGGTTCACTGTCTCGCATCGGTCCCGGCGTGGTGCCCTCGGGCACTCCCGCCGGGCTTTCGGGTCCGGCCGCCGGGTTTTCAGGCCCGCCCGGGGTGGCTTCCGGCTCGGGCGGGGCCGGGGCGGGTTCCGTTTCGGCAGTGCCGGAGAGCTCCTCGGAGCTCGTCGGCTCCGCGGTGCCCTTGGTTTCGGCGGCGGACTCGGGTT
>NZ_RIBZ01000432.1:0-1055 GCF_003721215.1 Streptomyces botrytidirepellens | reverse complement strand
GACGTCCAGGGCTTCGGCGGGGCCGACGGTGACCGTGTTGTTCACCGGGGAGATGTCCAGCACGTACCGCGGCTTGCCGTCGGCGCCGGGCTCCAGGACCAGTCCGATGACCCTGACCCCGCCCGCGAGTTCGGCGGCCCGGTGGCCGGTGGTCCAGTAGCCGGGGCCGTTCATCGTCCCGGACACGGTGAAGCGCCGCGGTCCGCGCGCGGTGAGCACCGTGATCCGGTCGCCGGTCGCGTGCCCGAGGGCACGGTCCACGACGATGTCGTCGTCGGCCACCGGTGGGCCGCCCGCGCCGAGCCTGTACGAGGCGAGCGCCGCACTCGGCCAGCCGTGGCCCTGCCGCTCCCCCGCCCGCTGCCGGGTGCCGGGCGCCTGCGCGTAGAAGGACCGGTCGGCGACCGCCGCCGCGACGCCGGGGAGGTCCGCCAGGGCGCGCCGCAGCCGCTCGGCCCGCTCCGGGGCCCACGGCGGGCTCTGCGCGAACACCCCGCTGGTCCGGGCCCCTTCGGGGCTGCGTACCAGCACCGGCGCCCCCGCCAGCCGCTCGGGCACCCCGGGGCCGCCGGACAGCAGGATCAGCGCGCTCAGTGTGATCACCGCGACGCCCAGCGCCGTGGTCACGAAGGCGCCCAGGAAGGAGGTCCAGCGCTCGCGCACCATCGCCATGGGGATCATCACCGCACCTCCAGGGCGGCGGTCCGGGCCGCGATCGCCTCCGCGCCGGCCGCGCCCGGCAGTTCGCCCGCGAGCCGCCCGTCCGCGAGCAGCACCACCTGGTCCGCGTAGGCGGCCGCCGCCGGATCATGGGTGACCATGACCACGGTCTGGCCCTGGGTGTCGACCAGTTCGCGCAGCATCCGCAGCACCGTCCGGGAGGTCCGGGTGTCGAGCGCCCCGGTCGGCTCGTCGGCGAAGAGGACGGCGGGCCGCGTGATCAGCGCCCGGGCGATCGCGACCCGCTGCCGCTGTCCGCCCGACAGTTCGCCCGGCCGGTGCCCGGCCCGGTCCGCGAGGCCGACCCGGGCCAGCGCCGCGGCCACCTCGTCCGC
>NZ_RIBZ01000434.1:0-1050 GCF_003721215.1 Streptomyces botrytidirepellens | reverse complement strand
GGGGTCGCGCTCGGGGCGCGCGGCGCGGGCGAGCACCACCTCGCCGTCCTGTTCGACGACGCCCTCGGCGAGCGGGCTGCGCTCGGCCGGGGTCTGCGCGGAGCCGGAGCCGCCACGTCCGCGGCCGCCGAGCAGTCCGCGCAGCCGCGGCCTGCTCGCCGAGCGGGAGCGCAGCACCCGGTCGACCTCGCGCCAGGTGACATCGCTCGCGTACGAGATGGTCCGGGCCGACTCGTAGACCTGGCGCAGCAGGGCGTCGGCGTCCAGCATGTCGAGCGCGGCCGCGATCTGGTCCTGCTCCTGGAGGGAGAGCCGGTCGGTGGCCCGGCCGGAGGCCAGGTGGAGCGCGTCACGGGTGTCCAGCAGTCGGCGCCGGGCCTCGTCCAGGCCCTCGCGGGGCGCGTCGGCGAGCCAGGAGGCGGCGATGGCGCGCAGCGCGGTGGCGTCGCGCAGTCCGCCGCGGGCCTCCTTCAGGTCGGGTTCGAGCAGGAACTGGAGCTCGCCGTGGCGCTCGCCGCGTTCCTGGCACAGCTCGCGCAGTTCGGGCAGCCGCTTCGGGGCCTGGGCGCGCCAGTCGGCGAGGACGGTGGCGCGCAGGCCCGCGGTGAGGTCGGCGTCTCCCGCGAGGTGGCGGGCGTCCAGCAGGCCGAGCTGGACCTTCAGGTCCTCGGCGGCGGTCTTGCGGGCCTCGTCGGGGGTGCGTACGGAGTGGTCGAGGGCCAGCCCCATGTCCCAGACGGGGTACCAGATGTGGTCGGCGAGCGCGGCGAGGGCCGCGGTGTCGGCGGAGCCGTCGTGCAGCAGGACGACGTCGAGGTCGCTGCGCGGGGAGAGTTCGCCGCGGCCGTATCCGCCGACCGCCACCAGCGCCACGCCGCCGCCGATCCCGGAGGTCTCGGCACCGCCGCCGAGCAGCGCGGCCAGCCACTGGTCGGTGAGTCCGGCCAGCGCGCTACGGCGCGGCGGCCCGGACCGCGACTCCTCCTGGAGGAGTCGCAGCCGGGCCGCCGCGTAGCCGCCGGGGCCCGAGTCGGTGGTCTCTGTCGTTGC
>NZ_RIBZ01000428.1:0-1041 GCF_003721215.1 Streptomyces botrytidirepellens | reverse complement strand
GCCTCGCGCTCGGCGCGCGCGCCCCGGTCGAGCGCGTCGGCCCGCCCCGCGAGCCCCTTCACGCGCTCCTCATGCGTACGGGCCTGGAGCCGCGCCTCCATCTCGGTCTGCCGCGCGTTGGCGCCGTCCGCGGCGAGCCGGTCCCGTACGGAGGTGTCCGGCTCCTCCTCGCCCGGCTGCTCCTCGGCCACCGCCAGCCGCTCGGCCAGCTCCTCGGCCTCCTCGGTCGCCTTCTCCAGCGCCTCCTCGGCCCGAGCGGCGGCCGCGGCCGACCGCTCCGCCTCCCCAGCCGCGCCCCGGGCCTGCCCGGACAGCCGCCCGAGGGACTGCGCGACCTGCGACTTCTCCCGGTCGGCCGCGCTGCGCCGGGCCGCCAGCTCGTCCACCAGCGCCGCGCACTCGGTACGCCGCTCCTTCGCCGCGCGCTGCGCCCCGGCCAGCTCCTCGCACCGTACGGCCAGCTCCTCCAGCTCCGCCGCCGCCTCGTCGACCGACGCCTGCACCTCCAGCAAGGTGGGCGCCCCGGCGGACCCGCCCTGCGCGAAGTGCGCCCCGAGCAGATCGCCGTCGGCGGTGACCGCGGTCAACTCGGGGTGAGCCCGGACGAGTTCCTCGGCCTCCTCCAGCGTCCCGACCGCCACGATGCCGTCGAGCAGCCGCCGTACGGCCCCCACCAGCCCGGCGGGCCCGTCCACCAACTCCCCCACCCGCGGCGGACCGTCGACGGTCCCGGGCGCCCCCGGCACGTCGCCGGGCGTCCGCGTGCCCGGCACGGCCGCAGCGGCTGCGCCCGGTCCCACGCCACCGCCCGCCTCGGGCACCGCCGTGTGGACTCTGTCCCCTGCGGCCGTGGTGACGTCGGCGGCCTGGCCGGACGGCTCACCGGCAGCGCCGGAGGGCGCATCGGCACCGGGCGTCCGCGTGCCCGGAACCACACCGGCGGCACCCGGCTCCGTACCCGGAAGGCCCGGCGTGCCGACGGCGGTGGCGGCCTCGCCGGGCGGGGTGCCGTCCGCGTCGGCGGCGGTCCGCGTGCCCGGG
>NZ_RIBZ01000427.1:0-1038 GCF_003721215.1 Streptomyces botrytidirepellens | reverse complement strand
CGTCCGCCTCGGCGACGAGGCGGGCGGTGGCGCGTACGCCGGGGCCGGGCGCCCCGCCCGTCTCGGTCACGCCGGGGCCGCCGTCCAGGCGGCCAGCCGCTCGCGTACCCAGTCGGCGATCGGACGGACGCCGTCCGGCGCGACCAGGGAGGTGAAGGCGACGGGCAGATCGCCGCGCTGCTCCTTGGCATCGCGCGCCATGCGCTCCAGGTCGGATCCGACGTACGGGGAGAGGTCGGTCTTGTTGACGACGAGGAGGTCGGCCGTCGTCACGCCCGGGCCGCCCTTGCGCGGGATGTCATCGCCGCCCGCGACGTCGATGACGAACACCTGCGCGTCGACCAGGCCCCTGGAGAAGGTCGCGGTGAGGTTGTCGCCGCCGGACTCGACGAGGACCAGGTCGAGCGGGCCGACGCCCTCCTCCAGGTCCTCGACCGCTTCGAGGTTGGCGGAGATGTCGTCGCGGATCGCGGTGTGGGGGCAGGCGCCGGTCTCCACGGCGCTGATGCGCTCCGCGGGCAGCACCGCGTTGCGCAGCAGGAACTCGGCATCCTCGCGCGTGTAGATGTCGTTGGTGACGACGGCGATCGACAGCTCGTCGCGCAGCGCCCGGCACAGCGCGGCGACGGTCGCGGTCTTGCCGGAGCCGACCGGCCCGCCCAGCCCGATGCGCAGCGCCCGACGGGTGCCGTCGGGGCGGCGCGGCTCGGCGGCGTGGGTGTGGCGCTGCGGGAAGGTCTCGGGATGATCGAGGTGCATGGCGGCTCCGGGGGCGAGGAGGCGGGCGGTTACGAGGCGAAGAGGCGTACGGGCCAGGTGGCGTGCTGCTCGGCGGCGATGTCGAGCAGCGGCGCCGCGGCGGCGGGCAGCGCGCCGGGGCCCTCGTCCAGGGCCCGGTGTGCCGCCTCGGCGGCGCGGGCGGCGATCCGGTCGATCTCGGGGGCGAGGCGGGCGAGGACGGTGGTGGCGTCGAACGGGTCGAGGCTGAGCAGCCGTACGGCCGCGGACGCCGGTCCCCCGGCCGACTCGTACGCGGCG
>NZ_RIBZ01000431.1:0-1037 GCF_003721215.1 Streptomyces botrytidirepellens | reverse complement strand
GCCTGCGTGTGACCGATGTTGGACTTCACCGAACCCAGCCACAACGGATCCCCCTCACGATCCCGCCCATACGTGGCCAACAAAGCCTGCGCCTCAATGGGATCACCCAGACGCGTACCGGTGCCATGCGCCTCCACCACATCCACATCCGACGCCGAGACCCTCGCCACCTTCAACGCCTGACGAATCACCCGCTGCTGCGACGGCCCGTTCGGCGCCGTCAAACCATTGGACGCACCATCCTGATTGACCGCACTACCCCGCACCACCGCCAACACGCGGTGTCCCAAGCGCTGGGCGTCGGACAACCGCTCCAGCACCAAAACCCCAGCACCCTCGGACCAGCCCGTACCATCCGCACCCTCCGCGAACGCCTTGCACCGACCATCCGGCGCAAGCCCACGCTGCTGCGAAAACTCCACAAACGCCGCCGGAGTGGACATCACCGTCGCCCCTCCAGCCAAAGCCATCCGGCACTCCCCCGACCGCAACGCCTGACTCGCCAGATGCAACGCCACCAACGCCGACGAACACGCCGTGTCCACCGTCACCGCAGGGCCCTCCAGACCCAACGCATACGCCACACGACCAGAAATCACACTCGCCGCGGACCCCGTCCCCACAAAACCCTCGACCCCGTCCAGCCTGCCACCCACCGTATGCAGATAGTCCTGACCATTCGTCCCCACGAACACCCCCGTCGCCGAACCACGCAACGACAACGGATCAACACCCGCCCGCTCCAACGCCTCCCAGGAGGTCTCCAACAACAACCGCTGCTGCGGATCCATCGCCAACGCCTCACGCGGCGAAATCCCGAACAACTCCGCATCAAACTCCGTGGCGTCCTGCACGAACCCACCGACACGCACATATGACGTCCCCACACGACCCGGACCGGGATCAAACAGACCCTCCAGATCCCACCCCCTGTCGACCGGGAACGACGAAAGCCCGTCACCACCCGAGACCAACATCTCCCACAAACCCTCAGGAGAAGCGACACCACCCGGAAAACGGCACCCCATACCCACAAT
>NZ_RIBZ01000426.1:0-1017 GCF_003721215.1 Streptomyces botrytidirepellens | reverse complement strand
GTGAACAAGTGACCCGGCACGGCTGACGGCCGATCGGCGGCGCCCGCGGATGGTCCGCGGGCGCCGCCGCGTTCTGGACGGCGAATCGCCCATGGGCTAGCTTCGCGCCCCATGACGGGCATGGGGATCATGGGCATGATGAGACGCATGGTGGCCGCCGGACTCTGCGGGGCGGCGCTCGCCGCCGCCGTCGCCTCGCCCGCACAGGGCGAACCGGCGGGTGGGGCGGATGGTGTGCACGCCGGTTGGTGGCTGAAGGACAGCGGCACCGACGCTCGCTTCCGGGGACTCGCCGCCGTGAGTCGCCGGACCGCCTGGGTCGCGGGGACGAAGGGCACGGTGCTGCGGACCCGCGACGGGGGTCGCAACTGGCGGAACGTGTCCCCGCCCGGTGCGGAGGGGCTGGAGTTCCGCGACATCGAGGCGTTCGGGGCGCGGCGCGCGGTGGTGCTGGCCATCGGCGAGGGCGAGGCGTCCCGCGTCTTCGTCACGAACGACGGCGGCACCACCTGGAGCGAGACGTTCCGTAACCCCGATCCGCGCGCCTTCTACGACTGCCTGACCTTCTTCGACGCACGCCACGGAATCGCGCTCAGCGACCCCGTGGACGGCACGTACCGCATCCTCGGCACCGGTGACGGCGGCCGCACCTGGCGCGTTCTGCCCTCCGGCGGGATGCCCGCCGCGCAAGCGGGGGAGTCCGCGTTCGCCGCGAGCGGGCAGTGCCTGGTGAGCGCCGGACGCCGGGACGCGTGGTTCGCCACCGGGGGCGCCGCCACCGCCCGGGTCTTCCACACCGCCGACCGCGGCCGCACCTGGACCGTCGCCGACGCGCCGCTCCCCGCCGGTGACCCGGCCCGCGGCGTGTTCGCCCTCGCCTTCCGCGACACCCGCCACGGCCTCGCCGTGGGCGGCGACTACCGACCCGACCAGCCGTCCCCGCGCGCGGCCGCGGTCACCGCGGACGGCGGCGCGGCCTGGACCCCGGCCACCCAGCCCCCGCCCGCCTACCGTTCG
>NZ_RIBZ01000439.1:0-1008 GCF_003721215.1 Streptomyces botrytidirepellens | reverse complement strand
CTAGGACTTGTCCGGGCGATCATGTCCGGAGCCAGATGACCAGGGCCGATGCTGTTGCGGTGCCGAGGAAGATGTAGCCGCGCTTGTCGTACCGGGTAGCGACGGCCCGGGATTGCTTGAGCTTGTTGATCGCCCGCTCGACGGTGTTGCGTTTCTTGTAGCGCTCTTCGTCGAAGCCGGGTGGTCGTCCGCCGCGTGAGCCTTTGCGTAGGCGGGCGGCCCGGCTGTCGGTCTTCTCCGGAATGGTGTGCCGAATACCCCGACGTCGCAGGTACTCGCGGCAGGGGCTGTTGCTGTAGGCCCTGTCCGCGGCGAGGGTGTCGGGCTTCTCACGCGGCCGGCCCGGCCCGGTCCGCGGGACGCGGATCTTCTCCAGCACCGCCTGGAACTGGGTACAGTCCGCCCGCTGTCCACCAGTGAGGACCAGGGACAGCGGGCGGCACCAGCCGTCCGCACTCAGGTGGAGCTTGCTGGTGAGCCCGCCGCGCGAGCGGCCCAGTCCCTCACCTCCCGCACCACCTCCACCAGGCGGGCATGCAAGCTCTGCCACGGCATCTCGGCCTGGTGTTCTGCTGCTTCGGCCCCCTTTGGCGCCGGAGTCGGCGGCGGGTCGGTACGGGCTCCGGCCGCGTGCTGATGGGCGCGCACGATCGTGGAGTCCACCGCGATGTCCCAGTCGATCTCACCGGCTGCGTCGGCGGCGGCCTGCACCTGTTGAAGCAGGCGTTCCCAGGTGCCGTCAGCCGACCACAGCCGGTGGCGTTCATACACCGTCTTCCACGGGCCGAACCGTTCGGGCAGATCCCGCCACTGCACGCCGGTCCGCACCCGGTGCAGGATCCCGTCGATCACCTGCCGGTGATCCCGCCACCGACCGCACCGCCCGTTGCTGACCGGCAGAAACGGCCGCAGCCGTTCCCACTCCGCATCCGTCAAATCACCCCGCCCCATGTCCATATCAACGACGCAGGCACGCGGCAGTCACATGATCGGACGGACAAGTCCTAG
>NZ_RIBZ01000423.1:0-1004 GCF_003721215.1 Streptomyces botrytidirepellens | reverse complement strand
GGACGGTCGGACTTCCCGAACCAGATCAACAACGTACTGGTCTTCCCGGGTGTCTTCCGTGGCCTCCTGGACGCCCAGTCCCGTACGGTGAACACCGACATGATGCTGGCCGCGGCGGGTGCGCTCGCGGATGTCGTCCACGACGACGAACTGAATGCCAACTACATCATTCCGAGCGTCTTCAACGACAAGGTCGCGGGGGCGGTCGCCGGAGCCGTGCGTGAAGCGGCAAAGCCTGTGACCGGTACCACTGCGGTCTGAGCCGGGCACGGCGCGTCGCGGCCCTTGGGCTACCTGGGGCCGCCATAGGGTGGCGGGCAGGAAAACGACCGCCACGGCGCTTTTCGTGTGACTCTCCGGGGTTCCGGATTGGCTTTCCCGCCACAGGTGGGGGCAGGATGCGTTCCGGGCGCGAGGGTCTGAACAGCAGACCCGGGTCCGGGGACTGTCCGAGGGCCCTGGCAGCATCGGCTTCGATCTCACGCCTAATGGCAAGATGAACACGGGAGTACAACATGAACCGCAGTGAGCTGGTGGCCGCTCTGTCCGAGCGCGCCGAGGTGACCCGCAAGGACGCCGACGCCGTTCTGGCGGCCCTGGCCGAGGTGACCGGTGAGGTCGTCGCCAAGGGCGACGAGAAGGTCACCATCCCCGGCTTCCTGACCTTCGAGCGCACCCACCGTGCCGCTCGCACCGCGCGCAACCCGCAGACCGGTGAGCCGATCGAGATCCCGGCCGGCTACAGCGTGAAGGTCTCCGCGGGCTCCAAGCTGAAGGAAGCCGCCAAGGGCAAGTAAGCCGAAGGCGCGCAAGCGCCTGGCGAACAACAATGGGGCGGCCACCCGGTGCGGGTGGCCGCCCTTCGCCGTCCCGCGGCCCGTAGCGGCTGCACGCCGCTTCACGGCCCGTAGCGGCTGCTCAGGGGGCCCGCCGCCCCTCGGCCCGCCCTCAGGCCCCGCCAAGGCGCCACGACGCCCCCTGCACGCCAGCCCGGGCCCGCGAGC
>NZ_RIBZ01000421.1:0-1003 GCF_003721215.1 Streptomyces botrytidirepellens | reverse complement strand
CGCGGGACGCCGCACGGACGGCGCGGGCACCGGCGCGGGCGCTGCCGACCGGGTGGGCGCGGGGGTGCGCGTCGGGGTGGGGCTCGGCGCCGGGGTGGCCGAAGGCGACGCGCTGGGCGTGGGTGTCGGCGCCGGGGTCGGCGTCGGTGAAGGAGTCGGCGTCGGTGAGGGCGTCGGCGTCGAGGTGGGGCTGGGTGTGGGCGTCGGCGTGGGGCTCGGTGTCGGGGTGGGGCTGGGTGTGGGCGTCGGTGTCGGCGTGGGGCTGGGCGTGGGTGTCGGCGTCGGCGTGGGGGTCGGCTTGGGCGGCGGGCACCAGCCGTACCGGAACCCGAGCCAACCCCGCCGCGCCGCCACCGACGCCCTGACGCACACACAGAAGCCCGGGCCGATCTGGACCCGCACCCGCAGCCTCAGCCTCGTACGCGACCCATGGTCCGCATCCCCGTCCCCCGTCCCCGCCCCGCTCCGGGCGTCGATCGTCCGCCGCGGGGCGGTGGTGGCGGCCGCCCGGCCGTCACCACCCCCGTCGGCCAAGGCTGTCGCCCCCGTCGAGGCGAGCAGCAGGGCCGTGGTCAGGACCCCCGCACGCCATGCGCGATGCCATCGATTCACGAGGAGATGTTCGGCCGAACAGGTCGCCGCCAGCCGTATGTGCCCAACTATTCGCCCGAATAGGGGAAAAGATGTGGAGGTTTCGGTGAGTGAGGTTTACGCGCGCAGATCCTTGGGGCGGGCCCGGTCCAGGATCGGGCCGGTGTCCGTCCCCGGCGGCAGGGTGCCGAACGCATGCCCCCAGTCCCCGTCCAGCCGGGAGGCGCAGAACGCGTCGGCGACCGCCGGGTGGCTGTACCGCACCAGCAGGCTGCCCTGGAGGACCAGCGTCATCTGCTCGGCGAGGCGGCGCGCGAGGACCTGGGCCCGCTGCGGATCCGCGAGCTGCGGCAGCAGCGCGCGCAGCCGGGCCGCGGCCGCGTCCAGCCGGGCGTCGGCACCTGCGGCGGCG
>NZ_RIBZ01000422.1:0-993 GCF_003721215.1 Streptomyces botrytidirepellens | reverse complement strand
GCGCGCCCGGGTCGCCCGCCGCCGTGCCGTGGCGGCCCGCCGCGCTGCCCGCCGGGGGCTACTCCAGGATCTCGACCGGATCGCCCAGCCGCAGCGTGCCCGTGCCCTCCGGCACCATGTTCTGCCCGAAGAGCAGACGGTCCCCCGCCCGCCGGTGCCGCGCCAGCGTCCGCAGCGGCTCCTTGCCGCGCTCGCCGGTGCTCTGGTCGGTCGTGGTGATCACACAGCGGGAGCACGGCTTGGGCACCCGGAAGACGACCTCGCCGATCCTTATCCGCTGCCAGTCGTCCTCGGCCCACGGCGCGGTGCCGTCGATCACGACGTTCGGCCGGAAGCGGTTCATCGGCAGGGGGCCCTCGTCGGGGTGGTCACCCTGGGCGATGAGCGAGTTGAGCGCGTGCAGCGACGCGGTGGTCGTGAGCAGCAGCGGAAACTCGTCGGCGAGGCTCACGGTCTCCCCGCCGCGCGCGTACTCCGGGGTCAGGGGCCGCCGCGCCGGGTCGTCGAGGTGGACCAGCCGCACCTCGGTGCCCAGGAAGTCGCTGAACCAGGCATCGGCGGCGGCGCCCGCCGACACCACCTCGACCTCCGTCCGCGCCAGCTTCGCGGTGAAGGTGACCGGTGACGGCACCGACGGGTCCCCCGGCCCGGGTGCGGTCACGGTCAGCGGCTCCCGGCCCTCGGCGCTCAGCCGGACACCCCCGTCCGGCAGCGACGCGGCCGAGGCGAGCGCCAGCCTCGGCTGCTGGCGCTGGGTCACATAGCGCCCGTCCGGCTCGACGACCATCCATCTGCGGTCACCGGCCAGCCCCCACGGCTCCACGACCGCGGCACCTGGCGCCCACCCCGCGACGGATTTGACGGGGTAGACGTGCAGGGCGCTCAGCTCCGGGTTGACCATGCGGAACATCCTGCCACCAGGGTCCGACAGGCCGGACGGCCGCAGGGTGAACACAAGCCGGGGCCCGGTGGTCCGAACGACGGACCACCGGG
>NZ_RIBZ01000420.1:0-984 GCF_003721215.1 Streptomyces botrytidirepellens | reverse complement strand
CGAGGCGGTGCGGCAGATCCCGCTGGCCGCCGACCTGCTGGCGGCCTGTCTGGCCGCCGGGGCGGACCCGCGCACGGCGGCGGACGCGGTGGGCAAGTCGCTCGGCGGCCCGTTCGGCGACCGGCTGGTCCGGACCGCTGCGGAACTGCGGCTGGGAGGAGAGCCGGCCGGCGCCTGGGGGCGGCTTGGCGCGCTGCCCGGCGCGAGCGGGCTGGCGCGCGCCCTGGAGCACGCCGGGACCACGGGTGCCCCGGCGGTGGAGCCGGTGTCCCGGATCGCCGCCGACTGCCGCGCCGAGCAGGGGAGGGACGCGGGCCGACGCGCCGATCGGGCGAGCGTGCTGGCCACCGCCCCGCTCGGGGCCTGCTTCCTGCCCGCCTATCTGCTGATCGGCGTGGCCCCGGTGATGACCGGGCTGGCGGGCGGTCTGGCGGGCCACACCTGAGCACGGCGCCCCGGCCCGGCGCGGCACGAGAGATCGGCTTCTGTACGGCAATGACAGCTAGGAGGGGGACCGAAATGATGAAGCAGTGGTGGGCCCGGCGGCGCGCGGCAGCGCGTGCGCGGGCCGAGGCGGGCATGGCCACCGTTGAGTACGCGATGGGGACGCTGGCCGCGTGTGCCTTCGCCGCGGTGCTGTACAAGGTGGTGACGAGCGGGACCGTCAGCGGTGCGCTGCAATCGGTGATCGGGCGGGCTCTCGATGCGCCGTTCTGAGGCACCGTCCACGGCGGGACGGGCGGACGCGCGGGCCGGGCTCCGCGCGCGGAGCGCACCGGGAGTGGTCCGCGTCCGAGCGGCCCGTATGGGGGCGGACCAGGGGTTCGTCACTGCCGAGGCGGCCGTCGCGCTGCCGGTGCTGGCCCTGTTCGCCCTGATGCTGATCTGGGGCCTGATGGCCGCGTCCGCGCAGCTGAGTTGCGAGGACGCGGCCCAGGCCGGGGCCCGGGCGGCGGCGCGCTCGGAGTCGCGGGACGCCGCGGT
>NZ_RIBZ01000430.1:0-974 GCF_003721215.1 Streptomyces botrytidirepellens | reverse complement strand
CTAGATGAATGAGTCCGATGTCTGGGCTGGCCGCGACCATGGCGAAGGGCGTCCGTTGGCCTGAGTGTGACTTCTGGCTTGGACGCCCTTCTGGCGGCACTGTACGTGTTCATCGACGACCATGTGGCCCCTTGTCGCCGGATCGGGCGACCTCCGAAACTGACGGACGCCGAACTGCTGTGCCTGGCGGTCGCCCAGGTCCTGTTGGGCTTTCCCTCGGCCCGCCAGTGGATCCGCTTCGCCCACGCCCGCCTGGGTCACCTCTTCCGCTACCTGCCCCAGCAGTCCGCCTACAACAAGCGGCTCAACGCCGCCGGACCGCTCATCAGCCACGTGATCGAGGCACTGGCCCGGCAGGTACCGACTTGGCACGACGATCTGCGGCTGATCGACTCCACCCCGCTGCCCTGCGCGGCCTCCCGCGAGACCGTCAAGCGTTCCGACCTGGTCGGGCATGCCGGATACGGCTACTGCCGCAGCCACTCCCGCTTCTTCTGGGGATTCCGCCTCTACCTGCTGACCACTGCCGAGGGCATGCCCATCTCCTGGTGTCTGGCGAACCCGAAACTGGGCGAGCGGGAGGTGATGACCGCACTGCTGGAACGCGACCATCACCTCGTCCGCGCCGGCCAGGTGATCCTCGCCGACAAGGGCTTCGCCGGGAAGGAGTTCGAGGCCTTCCTGACCGAGCACCTGGGTGTCCATCTGGTGCGTCCGGACCGCAAGGACGAACCCCTCCGGCACGGCCGCCTCACCCGGGCCAGGCAGTGGATCGAGGCCGTATTCGACAGTCTCAAGGGCCAGCTCAGCCTGGAACAGCATGGCGGCCGCACCCTTACAGGAGTCTTCGCCCGCACCGGCCAACGACTCCTCGCCCTGGCAGCCTGCATCTGGCACAACTGGACCACCGGAGCCACAGCCAAGCGATCCCTGATCGCCTACGACCACTGAGAACATCGGACTCATTCATCTAG
>NZ_RIBZ01000424.1:0-954 GCF_003721215.1 Streptomyces botrytidirepellens | reverse complement strand
GGCCGCGGCCACGCCGGGCACGCCGCCGGGCAGCGCGCCGCGGCCGCCGGCCGAGCGCATCAGGTGGTACGCGCCGACCTGCGGCGCGATCCGGCCCGCGACCTCGGACATCGGGGCGAGCAGCGGCAACGCGCGGTTCGGCGCCTCGACGGTCTCGTACGCGATGGCGGTGGTGCCCGACTCCAGCAGCGCGTCGGTGCAGGGGCGGGACGCGGCGAGGTGGAGGTAGGTGAAGAGCGTCTGGTCCTTGCGCAGCCGGTGGTACTCCTCCGCGATCGGCTCCTTGACCTTCAGCAGCAGGTCGGCGGTGGCCCAGACCTCGTCGGCGGTGGCGAGGATCCCGGCGCCGGCGGCGACGTACTCCTCATCGGTGATGGAGGAGCCCAGACCGGCGCCCTGCTCCACGAAGACCTCGTGGCCATTGCGCACCAGCTCGTGCACGCCGGCGGGGGTGATGGCCACACGGAACTCGTTGTTCTTGACCTCGCGGGGGATACCGACCTTCACGTCGATCACGGTCCTTGATATGGGGGGACTAAGGGCTTGACCGGCCACAACCGGTCATAGACCGGCCGAGACCGGCCATAGACAGGCAAAACGAACGAGGTCCGCATGCCGGAAACCACCGCTGCGATCGCGGTACAGCCAGTGTAATGAAGGACGTCGTGCTGTCTAGCCTTGCATTGCTTCAATCTTTCGCGAGACCACCACTGATTTCGTAGGTCGACTCGCGATCTCCCTTCATCCCCGGGGTTCGCGGGCCTCCGGCGTCATGTGTCCTCCCCGCGCTGTGACCTGCTCCACTCGTCGGCCCGGCGCGCCGCCGCGGCCGCCTCCGACCATGAGCGCAGCGCCTCCTTCGACCGCCCCGTCTTCTCCTGGGCCTTCGCCGTGCCGCTCAGCGCCCGCGCGTGCCCCTCCAGGTCCCCTGCCCGGCGGCAGGCGGCCGCGGCG
>NZ_RIBZ01000419.1:0-940 GCF_003721215.1 Streptomyces botrytidirepellens | reverse complement strand
GGCGCGCACGGCGCTCGGCCTGGCGCGCGGCACCCTGCTCGCGCCCTGAGCCCGGACCTCACCGCGCCCTGAGCCCGGCCCCCACCGCGCCCCGAGCCCGGCCCTCACCGCGCCCTGAGCCCGGTTCTCACCGCGCCGCCGCCAGCGCCGCGCCCAGCACGGCGGGCGCCTCCGCCAGCGAGGGGCCGTACCAGGTCAGATGGCGGCCGCTGACGAGCGCGGCGGGCAGTCCGGGGAACGCCTCGGGCCCGTCGTCGGCCGTGAAGAGGTACGGCTCGTCCGGCAGAACCACCAGCTCCGCGCCGCACCCCGTCAGCTCGTCGATCGGAATGCGGGGGTAGCGCTCGGGGTGCTCCGCGTAGAGATGCCGTACGCCCAGCCGGGCCAGCAGGTCCCCGGCGAAGGTGTCCCGGCCCAGCACCATCCACGGACGCCGCCATACGGGAACCACGGCCCGCCGCGCCGGCTCGGCGGCCCCGGCGGCCCGGACGTCCGCCCAGGCGGCCTCGGCCTCGTCCAGCCAGCCGGGCCGCGGCAGCCCGCAGCCGCGCACCAGGACCCGGTCCAGCTCGGCGAACGCCTGCTCCAGCGTCCGTACCTCGGTCACCATCACCTCCAGCCCGGCGGCGCGCAGCGCGGCGAGGTCGGGGGCGCGGTTCTCCTCCTCGTTGGCGAGGACGAGGTCCGGGGCGAGGGCCGCGATGCGGGCGGTGTCGGGGTTCTTGGTGCCGCCCACGCGCTCCGCGCCCAGCCCGGGCGGATGGCTGCACCAGTCGGTCACCCCGGTCAGCAGATCGGGCGCGGTGGCGGCGACGGACTCGGTGAGCGAGGGCACGAGGGACACCACGCTCGTTACGCGGGCACGAGTACTCATCGCCCCACCGTACGGCGCAGGCCCCAGCGAACGGCCGCCGCCGCGGGCCGGAGCGATGGGCTCCGG
>NZ_RIBZ01000416.1:0-932 GCF_003721215.1 Streptomyces botrytidirepellens | reverse complement strand
GGGTGCCGCCCGCCGTCGCCCTGGCCGCCCGAGGGGTCGGCCTGGGGGTGGAGCCAGGTGGATTCGATGGTGTCGAATATCGGCGTCCGGCCGTCGCCGGGACCGGCGGGCGGCAGGGCGTCGTCCGTCTGGCGGCCGCCGCGCTCGTTCCGGTCGTCCCGCACCTGCGGGAACTCCCCGGTGTCGCCGGGCCCCTGGCCCAGCTCCGGCCGGGCGAACTCGCCGGTGTCGCCGGGCCCGCGGCCGTAGTCGGGGCGGTTGAACTGCGCGGTGTCGCCCGGACCGCGGCCCTCCTGGCCGGGCACGGCGAACTCGCCGGTGTCCCCGGGGCCGCGGCCGACGTCAGGACGCTGGAACTCGCCGGTGTCACCCGGTCCGCGGCCGTAGTCCGGACGCGGGAACTCGCCCGTGTCGCCCGGGCCGCGGCGCGGCTCGAACAGGTTGGGGCCGTCGCTCAGCTGGGGCAGCTCGCCGGTGTCGCCGGGGCCGCGGTTGCCGAACGGATCACGGCGCTCGCCCGGGGCGGAGCCGAGGTCCGGGCGGGCGAACTGGCCCGTGGTCTCGGGCTCCTCGTGCCCGCGCGGCCGGTCGCCCGCGTCCCGCCGTCCCGCCGGTCCCGCCCAGTCGTCCTGGGGGCTCGCGCCCCAGCTGGTGCCGGGCGCCTGCTGCGGGCCGGGAAGCTCACGTGCCGGGTCGCGCGAGGGCAACTGCGGACGGTTGCCCTGGTCGCCGGAGTCGGCGCGGCCGGGCGCACCGGTCGGCGGGGCGACCGTCGGACCCTGGTCGCCGCGCGTGGGCAGCGAGGGACGGTCCGAGGGGGCACCGGCACCGCTGCCGGGCCCGGCCGGGGGCTCGTTCCGCTGCGCCGACCGCCCGGGCGCCTCGAAGAGGTTCGGGCCGGAGGGGGCGCCGCCGGAAGGAGCCGATCCGGC
>NZ_RIBZ01000415.1:0-927 GCF_003721215.1 Streptomyces botrytidirepellens | reverse complement strand
GTCCGGCGGGGCCCGCCGGACTGGTCCCGGCGCAGCCAGGCGGCCGCGACCCGCGCATCGGCGCCCCACAGCCACAGGCCCAGGCCCAGCCGCAGGCCGGTGGCCTGGCCGTACGGGGCGAGCCCGTGCCCCCCGGCGGCACCGCGCGCGGCGGAGGCTGGCCGTCCGGTCCCGGTCAGAGCCCGCAGCAGGCACCGGCCCAGCAGGGCCAGAACCGAGGGCCGAACCAGGGGCAGGGCGGGCCGCAACCCCCTCGTCCGGGCACGGCCGGACCAGGCGGCGGTACGGGTGAGTCCGCCATGCCGTCGCTCCCCGCCGCCCGCACCCCCGAACAGCAGCAGCCCGCCTGGGGCGAGGCCCCGCAGGACTCCCTCGGCGGCCAGCAGGCGGCCCAGCCCACCGGGCGGCGCCGCGCCCGGCGTCCGCTCGCCGAGGAGCAGCCGGAGCCCGCGCCCGGGGCGCAGCCCCCTGCCCAACAGCAACAGCTGCCCGCGCAGCAGCTGCCTCCCGAGGCGCCGCGCAACGCACCGCCCCAGGGCGCGCCGCAGAACGCACGCCAGGCTCCCCAGGCGCCCCAGAGCGCGCCCCAAAGCCCCCAGCAGGGCGCTCCGCAGGGCGCGGACACCACTCAGGGGCGCGCGTTCAGCGTGCGCACGCTGGGCCAGGGGGTGCCGTTCGCGCAGCAGGTCAGCGAACACCAGCGCACTCCCCAGCCGCAGCAGCCCCAGACGCCCTCCGGTGGTACGTCCACCGCGGGATCCGGCAGGCGGCGCAAGCTGGCCGCCCGGCCCGACATGGCGAACCAGAACACCTCGGCGGATCTGGAGCCCGCGGGCACCCGCGCCCATCCCCAGGCCCCGGCGCAGGCTCCCGGCCAGGCCGGGCCCCCGCCCGGAGCGCAGCCGCGGACCCAGCCCGGCCCGGGGC
>NZ_RIBZ01000414.1:0-918 GCF_003721215.1 Streptomyces botrytidirepellens | reverse complement strand
GCGGCGCCGGTGAGGTGCTGCGCGGCGCCGCCCGCGACGAACTGGCCCCTCCGCAGGACGAGATGACCCGCTGGATCGGCGCCCAGGTCCTCACCGCCATGACCGCGCTCTCCGCGTTCGTCACCGTCCTCGTCGTGTCCTCGGGCTTCGCGTTCACCGTCGCCCGGCGCCGGCGCGACCTCGGCCTGCTGCGCACCATCGGCGCCACCCCGCGGCAGCTGCGGCGCCTGCTGTACGGGGAGGCGCTCACGGTGGGCGCCATCGGCGGCGCGGCGGGCGCGCCGCTGGGCGCCCTGCTCGCGCCCGCGCTGGCCGGGGTGTTCGTCGACGCGGGGTTCCAGCCGGCCGGGTTCGAGGTACGGATGCGGCCCTGGGTGCTCGCCGCGACCTTCGCGCTGGGCCTGCTGGTGGCGCTGGCCGGGGTCTGGTCGGCGTCGCGGCGGGCGGCGCGGATCGCACCGCTGGAGGCGATGCGCGAGGCGGAGGTGGACAGCCGCGCGATGACCCGGCGCCGGTGGGTCACCGGGACGGTGGCCGCGGCGCTGGGTCTGGCGTGCGCGGTCGGCACCGCCTTCGCGGGGCCCGACGCCATGGTGCTGCTGTGCCTGGGCGCCGCGATGGGGCTGACCACCGGCCTCACCCTGCTCATCCCGGCACTGATCGGCCCGGTGGCCGGGGCGCTGACGCGGCCGCTGGCCCGCCGCCCGGGGGCCGTCGCCCTGCTGGTCCGCGCGAACATGGTCACCGCCGTCCGCCGTACCTCCGCCACCGTCGCCCCCGTGCTGGCCACCGTCGCCTTCGCCACGCTGATCACCAGCGCCGTGCAGACCACCGCGGCCGCCGATGTCGCCGGGCGCGCCGCGGCGGTGCGTGCCGGGGCGGCGGTCGTACCGCGCGGCACACCGGGCCTGTCGGACG
>NZ_RIBZ01000418.1:0-915 GCF_003721215.1 Streptomyces botrytidirepellens | reverse complement strand
GGGACCTGAGGGTCCGGGGCGGCCCGCCGTTCGCGCGGCGGCAACCGGCCGGGCGGCATCCGGCCACGCGGCAACCGCACGCGGCAACCGGCCACTGCGGCGCGAAGTGGCCCACGCCCGCGCCCCCTCATTGGCCCCTGACAGTGGTCCGGCGACCTCCTAAGCTCCGACCGCATGCGCATCTTTCTCGCCGGGGCCTCCGGCGCCGTCGGCCGTCTCCTCGTCCCCCTGCTCGTCGCGGCCGGGCACCAGGTCACCGGAACCGCCCGTACCGCCGGGGGCGCGGAGCGGCTGCGCGCGCAGGGCGCGGCGGCCGTACCGCTCGACGTCTTCGACGCCGCGAGCGTGGAGCGGACCGTCGCGGACGCCTCCCCGGACGCGGTGATCCACCAGCTGACCGCCCTCGCGGGCGGCAACCGCGCCGAGAACGGGCGGATCCGCCGCGAGGGCACCCGGCACCTCGTGGACGCGGCGCGGCGCGCCGGGGTGGGGCGCATCGTCGCCCAGTCCATCTCGTGGGCGTACGAACCGGGCGCGACCCCAGCAGTCGAGTCCACCCCGCTGGACCTGGCGGCCCCGCCACCCCGCGCCGCCATGGTGGGCAGCCTGCGGGCGCTGGAGGAGGCGGTGGCCGAGATCGAGACGCATGTGGTGCTGCGCTACGGCACCTTCTACGGCCCGGGCACCTGGTACGCGCCCGGCGGGGCGCTGGACGCCGTACTGCGCGGCGCGCCCCTGGACGGGCCCGGCGCGCCGCCGGGGGCGGCGATGGTGGGTCAGGTGGTGCCGAACGACGCCATCAGCTCGTTCGTCCATGTGGCGGACGCCGCCCGGGCCGCGGTCGCCGCGCTGGGCTGGCCGAGCGGCGCGGTGAACGTGGTGGACGACGAACCGGCGCCCGCCCGCGACTGGCTG
>NZ_RIBZ01000425.1:0-899 GCF_003721215.1 Streptomyces botrytidirepellens | reverse complement strand
GGGGTCTTCCCGATCACGCCCGGCACCCTGCTGGCGTGGCATCGCAGGTTCATCGCGGCGAAATGGGACTACAGCGCGCGACGCGCCCCGGCCGGGAGACCACCGACCAGGGCGGCGCTCAGGAAGCTCATACTGCGACTGGCCCGGGAAAATACGAGGTGGGGCCACAGGCGGATCCAGGGCGAGCTGGCTCGCCTGGGGCACCCGATCGCCGCATCCACCGTATGGAACATCCTGACAGCCGCGGGCATCGATCCAGCCCCACGCCGTACCGGCCCAACCTGGCGCGAGTTCCTCACGAACCAGGCCGAGGGCATCATCGCGGCAGGCTTCTTCCATCTCGACACCGTGTTCGGACGCAGACTGTACGCGCTCGCCTTCCTCCAACACGGCACCCGGCGCCTCCATATCTCCAACGTCACGGCACATCCCTCCCGGGAATGGGCCGTGCAGCAGGCCCGGAACGTAGCCGCCGACCTGAACACGCGTATGGAGTCCCTGCGATTCCTGCTCCGTGACCGCGATGGCAAGTACGGACAGTCCTTCGACGCCGTCTTCGAAGCCGATGGCATGGAGGTGATCAAGAGCACGCCACGAACGCCGCGGATGAACGCCCACTGTGTACGGGTGATCGGCAGCATCCGGCGCGATGCCCTCGACCACATCCTGATCACGAACGAGGCACACGCCCGACAGGTCCTGGCCGCCTACCAGCGGCACTACAACACACATCGCCCTCATCGAAGCCGAGACCAGCTACCTCCTGACGCCGGGCAGCAGCCCATCACCGTGCACAACCTCAACGCACGCAGACTCCTGCGCACACGCGTCCTCGGCGGCCCCATCAACGAGTACCACTACGCCGCTTGACCAGTAGCGATGACTTTTCGAGCCCGACA
>NZ_RIBZ01000413.1:0-885 GCF_003721215.1 Streptomyces botrytidirepellens | reverse complement strand
GGCGAGGGTGGCGGCGACCGCGGCGGCCCACTCGTCCGGCCAGTGCGGGCCGGGCAGCGCGGTCCATACGGCCCGGGGCGTGCCGCCGCCCGCGAGCGCGTCCAGGAATCCGGGCCCGGCCGGGTAGCGGGCCCAGCTGCCGGGCGCGGGCGGTCCGGGCGGGGGCAGCGGCGGCGGGGAGGTCTCGGACTCGGCGCGGACGTTCCGCTTGGGCATGGCCAGCTGGAGGACGTCGGCGAGCGATCCGGCGTACCGGTCGGCGACGGCCCGGCACAGCGCGAGCAGCCCCGGCCCGAGCACCGGCTCGGGCGAGACGACCTGGGCGATGGCGGCCAGCGGCCCGCGGTAGTCGGACTCGGCGACCCGCTCGACGATGTACCCGTCGAGCAATCCGCCGCCCTCGCGCCGCCCCTCGCGCACCTTGCCGGTCCCGGCCCCGAACCGCACCCGCACCCGCACCCCGGGCCGGGCGTCGGCGTCCATCTCGGCCGGGACCGCGTAGTCCCAGAGCTTGTCGAGGTGCACCGGGCCCTTGTCCACGAGCACCTTGGCCACCGGCCGCTCCTTGGCCAGCGCCGCTCCCCGCCAGGTCCGCGGCTTGGCCCGCGGCACCTTGGCCTTGCGCACGCTGTCCCGGATGAGCGCGAGCTGCTCACCCCCCTGCGGCTCCTCCGCCGGGGCCTTGCGCTGCTCGTCGTCCCTGCTCACAGATCAAGTCTTAGCAGAGGACTCGGACATGCGAGGGCCCGGACGCCGCAAGGGGCGCCCGGGCCGTACCGCAAGCCGGACAGGCGGTGGTCCTTACAGACCGGCCGCCGCGCGGAGGGCGTCGACGCGGTCGGTGCGCTCCCAGGTGAAGTCGGAGTCCTCGCGGCCGAAGTGGCC
>NZ_RIBZ01000411.1:0-885 GCF_003721215.1 Streptomyces botrytidirepellens | reverse complement strand
CGGTCCCCGTGCTCGGCACGGGGACCGGGGCCCGACGTTGCTTGCGTACGGGAGTCAGCCCGTGGAGCGCGACAGCGCCTCCCGCACCGCCTCCTCCGTACGTCCCACCAACGCGGAACCGTCGTCGGCGGTGATGATCGGCCGCTGGATCAGCTTGGGGTGTTCGGCGAGCGCCGCGATCCAGCGGTCGCGCACGCCCTCGTCGCGCGGCCAGTCCTTCAGCCCCAGCTCCTTCGCCGCGGCCTCCTGCGTCCGGGTGATGTCCCACGGTTCGAGCCCGAGCCGGGCCAGTACGCCCCGGATCTCGTCCTGGCTCGGTACGTCTTCCAGGTAGCGGCGGACGGTGTACCCGGCGCCCTCCGCGTCGAGCAGACTGAGCGCGCTGCGGCACTTCGAGCACGCCGGATTGATCCAGATCTCCATGGCGCAACCGTACCGCGAGACCCCTCGCGCAACGCCCATCAAATCCCGGTCATCTGGCACCTGACCAGGCTGCTTTGTCAGTGCCCCACCGTAGAATGGAGGCATTGAAAGAGAGCGTCACCGACCGTCCCAGGAGGATGCCGATGGCCACTGCCGCTACCCCTCTTCCGGACCTGCCGAGCTTTACGACCCTGCCGAAGAAGCGCATGCCCGCCGGGCGTCCGCGTGAGTGGTACGAGACCCACAACCGCCGGCTGAAGGCCATGCGCCTGGCCATCGCCCTGCTCAACTCCGGGGTGTACCGCCCCGAGCAGGCGCGCAACCGCAAGATACGCGCCACCGCGGTCCGGATCGGCGTGCACCCGCCGTCCAACACCACGTGCCGCATGGTGCGCTCGCTCCTCCAGGAAAACGACCGCTGACCGTCCGGGCCCCCGCCGCGCCGATTCCCGGCGCGGCGGG
>NZ_RIBZ01000417.1:0-883 GCF_003721215.1 Streptomyces botrytidirepellens | reverse complement strand
TCCGCCATAGCGTCGTTGCGGTGAGCCTTTGGACCTCTCTGGAACCCGCCTCGACCACCGTGGACCCCGGCGGCTCGGCCACCGTGCGGCTGCGGCTGCGCAACACCGGCGACGTCGTCGACGAGTACCGCTTCGTACCCGTCGGCACCCTGTCCCCGTGGACGACCGTGGAGCCGCAGACGCTCCGGCTGTACCCGGGGACGACCGGCACGGTGGAGCTGACCTTCGCCCCACCGCGTACACCGGACGCGGCGGCCGGGCCGCACGCCTACGGGGTGCAGATCATCCCGACCGAGCACCCGGAGGCCACCACCGTCCCCGAGGGCAACGTCACCGTCACCCCCTTCAGCGAGGTGCGGGCCGAACTCGTGCCGCAGACGGTCAAGGGCCGGTTCCGGGGGCGCCCCAAGCTCGCCGTGGACAACCTCGGCAACGTCAAGCTGACCGCGTCCATCAGCGGCAGCGACAACGGCGACCAGCTCTCGTACGACATCCACCCGGCCAACGTCCAGATCGAGCCCGGCCGGGCCGCGTTCATCAAGACCACCCTCAAGCCGCGCGAGACCATCTGGGCCGGGTCCAAGGAGTCCCGGCCCTTCACCCTGGCCGTGCAGCGCTCCGGCGCCGAACCGCTCCCGGTACAGGGCACCTACGAGCAGCCGGGGCTGATGCCGCGCTGGCTGGGCGTGTTCTTCAGCATGCTCATCGCGCTGACCATCGCCTTCGTCATGATCTGGATCTCGTACAAGCCGCAGGTGAACACCCGCGCCCAGGACCGGACCGAGGAGGCCGCCGCCTCCTCGGTGCCGACCCCGGAGCCCTCGGCCCCGAGTTCCGCGCCCGCGTCGAAACCGGCGGCCGAGCCGACGCAGCAGCCCGGCGG
>NZ_RIBZ01000408.1:0-876 GCF_003721215.1 Streptomyces botrytidirepellens | reverse complement strand
GGCTCCGCGCGCCGGGCGAGCGCGCCCGACACGGCGGGCACCCCGGCCCCGGCCACCAGCAGCCCGACCGCGAGCACGGCCCCGGCCTCGGGCAGCACCCAGGCGGTGAACCCGACCGAGGCGGCGCTCACGACCAGCGCCGCGCCGACCGGCAGCAGCCAGCGCAGGAAGTAGTCCTGGACGGCGTCCACGTCGGCCACCAGCCGCGAGAGCAGATCCCCGCGCCGGGTCTCCTTGAGCCCCGCGGGCGCCAGCCGCTCCAGCCGCCGGTAGACGGCGACCCGCAGCTCGGCCAGCACCCGCAGCACCGCGTCGTGCGAGACCAGCCGCTCGGCGTAGCGGAAGACGGCCCGGCCGATGCCGAACGCCCTGGTCGCGGTGACCGCCACCATCAGGTACAGCACCGGCGGCTCCTGGGACGCCCGCGAGATCAGCCACCCGGACACGGCCATCAGCCCCACGGCGCTGATGAGCGCGAGGCTCCCGAGCAGCAGCGCCAGCAAGAACCGCCCCCGCCCACCCCGAGCGGCGCCCCGAACCCGCCGCAGCGCACCGGACGCGGCGGCCGGACCGGTCTCACGGTCACCGTCCACTGCGCCCCTGTCGTCCCCGGGGACTCCGCCCGCCGGGCTGTCGGCGTGCCGTACGGACGACGACGGCCCCGACACCGCACCGGGCGCCGCCGACGCCCGGGCGGCCGTCGCCGCCACCGCGCCGTCCGTCACCACGTGCGCCTCGGCACGCGCATGCCCGGTCGCCCGTGCCTCGGATACGGCGGCCTCGGCGCCACCGCCCCCGGCTCGCCCGTGCGGGCTGCCCGCACCGGCCTCGCGCTCACCGTCCGTCGACGCCGTGCCGTCGGCGCACTGCGCGGGC
>NZ_RIBZ01000407.1:0-873 GCF_003721215.1 Streptomyces botrytidirepellens | reverse complement strand
GGGCCCCCGGCCCGGGGCCCGGGGCCGCAGTCCTGGGCGGAGTGCGTGTCGGTGGGCCCGGCGCGCCTCCGGGGTGTGGCTGCGGTGGGTTCCCGGCCTCGGCCCCCCAGGACCGGCCCCGGGCCCCGTTCTGGGGGGCTCTTGGAGTGCGGTGCCCGGGGCGGTGGCCCGGCGGTGGGGCTGCCCGGGGTGGTGGCGGTTGGTTCCTCATCCCTTCCCCCCGGGCCTGGGCGGGGCCCGGGCCGGACCCCGGCGGTGGTGCGGCTGTGGCCCGCTTTGCGGGCTGCCGTGCCCGGGGCGGAGCCGCGGGGGCCGGGGTGTCCCCGGGTCGGGGAGGGGCGGGGTTGGGGAGAAGGCCCGCCGCGTCAGGGGACCGTTCCGGCCGGGGGTTCGTCCGGGGGGCGGGCCGTTGCCAGGCCCGCCAGGAGGCCCGCGCCCGCCGTCACCTGCGGGAAGCTGAGCGCGTTGCCCAGTGACGCCTCGACGGCCAGGGCCGTCAGCGCGGCCGCCGCCGTCAGGACGACCGGTGTGGACCGGGGTGAGCGCCACAGCGCGTACAGCAGCCAGGCGAAGGCCGCGCCCAGGAGGGCCACCCCCGGCAGGCCCTGCCCGGCGGCCTGCTGGAGCGGGGCGGAATGCGGGGTGGGGTCCGGTTCGGGCGACTCCGCGGCCGCCGGGCTCAGCTCGGCGAAGCGGTCGGGCCCGGCGCCGCGCACCGGGTTCGCCCCGGCGAGGTGGGCCGCGTCCTGCCACATGCGGATGCGGTGCTCGGTGAGGTGGGACCGCAGCGGGCGCGGCAGACCGCCGGGCACCGCGTCGGCCGCGACGGCCCAGCAGCCGCCGACGCCGACCGCGGCGACGAGCGCGAGCGCG
>NZ_RIBZ01000409.1:0-872 GCF_003721215.1 Streptomyces botrytidirepellens | reverse complement strand
CTGGGCCGCGACGGGCGCCGCGGCCGCGGGCGCCGGGACCGCTGGGGTGGGCGGTCCGGCGACCGTGCCGATCGGTGCTTCGCACGCGGCTCCGGCGAACGGCCCGCTGGTCTCCAGCCGCCGGTCGATGCGCCACTTGATGCACGGGCAGGTGCGCGAGGCGGGACCGGTCGCGGTCGCGGTGGCCGGGGCCGGGGTACTCTTCGTCGCGGGTGCGGCGGTCATGACGGGGCTCGCCCTCACCAACGGCGGCGCGGCGGAGGCGGGTCAGCCCGCGGCGGCGTCGGCGCCGAGTCATGAAGCTTCCGACTCCTCACCTTCGTCGGGTTCGTCCGGTACGGACGCGACCGACGCGGCGTCGCGGAAGCCGGACGCGCCGAGGACGGACGGCACGCGTGAGGCGTCCCGGAGCAAGCCGTCCACGAAGGCGCCGGGCCCGTCGGACGTGCCGTCGAGCGCGGTGTCCCCTTCGCGGTCCACGCCGTCGTCCGCTCCCTCGGACCCGTCGTCGGACTCGTCGGACTCGCCGTCGGGGCAGCCGACGGAATCGTCGAAGCCGACCAAGTCGCCCAACCCATCTGAATCCGGGTCGACTCCGACATCCGATCCCACCTCCGACCCGTCGTCGCCCTCGCAGGACCCGACGGACGGCGGCGGTTCGGACGGCGGTTCCGGCAGTGGTTCCGGCGGCGGCGACAGCGACGACGGCGGCACGAGCGACTCGCAGGGGACGCCGAGCCAGCCCGACAACCCGACCTCGGCGCCCACCGACGACTCGCAGAACTGCGTATCGCTGCTGGTCAAGCTCTGTGTGAACAAGTGACCCGGCACGGCTGACGGCCGATCGGCGGCGCCCGCGGATGGTCCGCGGG
>NZ_RIBZ01000403.1:0-865 GCF_003721215.1 Streptomyces botrytidirepellens | reverse complement strand
GGCGGGCGCGAGGCCGCCGTTGGGCAGGTGGGGCCCGAGGCTGCCGAGGCGGGCGGTGCGGGGCCGGGCGCGGGCGATGGCCTCGCGGTCGGCGAGGAGGGCGCGGACAGGGCGCGTGGGCGCTCCTCCGGTGGGTCGTTGGCCGAGGCCGGGGCCGAGTGGTTGGGGTTGGTGGAGCGGCGGCTGCGGGGGGAGTTGGGGGCGCTGGCTGCGGCTCGGCGGGGCGAGGAGCGGGCCCGGGCCGTGGTGACGGAGATCGCGGAGCTGGACCGCGAGGCCAGGGCCGATGACGAGGCCATCGAGGAGGCCGCCCAATGGCTCGCCGGATGGGAGTCGGCGCGGCTCGCGCATCAGGCGCGCATCGAGGCCGCGCAGGAGGCAGCCACCCGGGCCGAGCAGCTCGGCGCGCGGATCGAGCCCGCCGAGCGGCGGCTCGACGCCGCCCGCGAGCGCGACCGCCTCGCCGTGCTGGCGGAGCGGGCGCGGGAGGAGCTGTTGCGGTGCCGGGAGCGGGCGGGCGCCGCCCGGGAGGACTGGCTGGACCTCAAGGACCGGCGGCTGCGCGGGATCGCCGCCGAGCTGGCGGCCGGGCTGCGCCCCGGGGAGCCGTGCGCGGTGTGCGGCGGGTGTGACCATCCGAGCCCGGCGCGCCCGGGGGCGGGGCATGTGGACCGTACGGCGGAGGAGGCCGCGGAGGAGAAGTACCAGCGGGCCGAGGCGGGGCGCGAGGAGGCCGAGCGCCGGTCGCAGCGGCTGAAGGAGGCGCTGGCGGGCGCGGAGGCCGGGGCGGACGGCGGCACGGTGGAGGCGCTGGACCGCGCCCTGGCCGAGGTGCGTGCCGCGTACGCTGCGGCCCGCGACGCGG
>NZ_RIBZ01000405.1:0-862 GCF_003721215.1 Streptomyces botrytidirepellens | reverse complement strand
GCCGCCCCCTGCACATGGGCCCGCCCGTGCCCGACCACACCTCCGGCGGCGGCATCGTCCGTTCCCTCGCCGACCGCGGCCCGGCCGCCGGCCGGCACACCGCGCCGCCCGTCCAGCAGCCCCAGCAGGCGCCCCCGCCCGAGCCCGAGTACACCGGTGGCGTCGACTACGCCAGCGCCCCCGAGTACGCCGCCGGGCCGCAGTACTTCGCCACCCAGCCCCAGCCCCAGCCCGACGACCCCGGCCCGCTCCCGGGACCGCAGCTCGCCGGCCTCCCGCAGATCGGCGACGCCCCGCCGCCCGGTGACGCCTGGGACCCCCAGCCGCCCGCGCCCATGCCCGCACCAGCAGAAACGGTCGGTCTCGGCGACCAGCCGCTGCCGCCGGAGGGCGCAGAGCCCGCGGCGATGGACCTGGGCTACGTCGACCCCGGCTACGCCGACCAGGGGTACGCCGATCCCCAGGGCGGGACGCCCGCCCCGGAACCCGGGCAACCGGTCGTCGACATCCCGGCCCAGGTCCAGCCGGGCATTGCCCCGGACCAGCTCCACGCGGGCCCGCAGGCTGTCATCCCGGCCCAGATCCCCCACGCGGACGCGGAGGCCCCACAGCCCTACGCCGACCCGACCGCCGTGGACCCGGGCCACGCGATAGTCGCCGACACGGAGGAGCAGCCCCCGCCCGCCGATGCCGGTACGGCTGCCGATGCGGCTGCCGATGCGGCTGCCGCCGAGGCGCAGGCCCCGGAGGCGGCACCTGCGGAGGCGCAGGCCGCCCCGGCCGAGGCCGCGGTGCCCGAGGCCGACGCGCAGGACCCGTCTGCCTCCGCCGAGGCGCAGGCCCCGGCCGCCGAGGCGCAGGT
>NZ_RIBZ01000412.1:0-860 GCF_003721215.1 Streptomyces botrytidirepellens | reverse complement strand
CAGGCGTCGTCCAGGGTGAGGATTCCGGCGATGTGGGCGGCGGTGAGTTCGCCGATGGAGTGGCCGGTGACGTAGTCGGGCGTCACGCCGAAGGATTCCACGAGGCGGTAGAGCGCCGTTTCGAGGGCGAAGAGTGCGGCCTGGGTGGAGCGGGTCTGGTTCAGCGGGCCCTGGTCGTCGGCGAAGATGACGTCCTTGAGCGGGCGTTCGGCGCCGAGGTGGCGGTCCAGCGTGGCGCAGACCTCGTCGAACGCGCCGCGGAAGACCGGGTGGGTGTCGTAGAGCCGGCGTCCCATGCCCGCCCGCTGGGCGCCCTGGCCGGTGAAGAGGAACGCGGTCTTGCCCGGGTGCGGGGTGCCGTGGACCAGGGCCGGGGACGGTTCGCCGCGGGTGAGGGCTTCGAGTGCGCGGTCGAACGCCTCGCGCTCATCCGCCACCACCACGGCCCGGTGGTCGAAGGTGGTGCGGGTGGTGGCGAGGGTGTGGGCGATGTCGGTGGGGTGGAGGGTGGGGTGTTCGGTGGTGTGGTCGAGGAGGCGTTGGGCTTGGTCGCGGAGGGCTTGTTCGGTCTTGGCGGAGAGGAGCCAGGGGACGGTGGTGGTGGCGGGTGGGGTGTGGGTGGGGGTGGTGGGGGCTTGTTCGAGGATGAGGTGGGCGTTGGTGCCGCTGATGCCGAAGGAGGAGACGGCGGCGCGGCGGGGGTGGCCGTTCTCGGGCCAGGCCCGGGCTTCGGTGAGCAGCCGCACGTTGCCCGAGGCCCAGTCGATGTGTGGGCTCGGCTCATCGACGTGGAGGGTTTGGGGCAGGGTGGCGTGGCGCATGGCCTGGATCATCTTGATGACGCCGCCGATACCGGCCGC
>NZ_RIBZ01000401.1:0-849 GCF_003721215.1 Streptomyces botrytidirepellens | reverse complement strand
GCCGCGGACGACGCGCAGGGCGCGGCCGCGCGCGCCGCGCGGGCGAAGGCCATCGCCGCGTACGCGGCAGGAGCCCGTGCGGCCGCCGCCCGGATGGGCGTCGACGCCCCCCATCACCACCCCGTCCAGGAGCCGGAGCCGCTCACCGGCGGCGGCGCGCCCTGGCCCGACTCCGCTTCCGGCTCCGCTTCGCCGGAAGGCGCCACCGTGCCCCGGCAGCCGAACGGGGAGGACGGCGGCGGTTCCTGGGACGGCGGCGGCACGCCGGACGACGGCCCGCCGCGCGGCCCCACCACCGCGCTCGCCGCCGAACGGGCCCGGCAGGCGCGGATCGTCGTGGTCGGCGCCGTCACCGAGCGCTGGGCGCCCGAGCAGGCCGGTCCCGTCCACGAGAACTGGCGGCTGGCGCCGCCCGTCGGCCCCGCCGCCGACCTGTGGGCACTCGGCGTGCTGCTCTTCCGCGCCGTCCAGGGCCACGCCCCGTACCCGGAGGAGAACGCCGCCGAGCTGGTGCAGATGGTGTGCGCGGAGGCACCCGCCTACGCGGAGGAGTGCGGTCCGCTGCGTCCCGTCGTCGAGTCGCTGATGCGGCAGGACCCCACCGAGCGGCCCGACTTCGAGGAGCTGCGCGGCTGGCTGCGCTCGCTGATCAGGTCGGCGCCGGAGCCGGACGTCGGCAGCAGTACGGTCACCGTTCCGTCGATCGGTCCGGGCGGCGCGTCCGACCCCAAGCGGTTGCCGATCGTGCGCCGCCGCGGCTGGCTGGTGCGCAGGGGCCGACCCCGCCCGGAGCGGGCGGCGGCCGCGCACGGGCGGCACAAGCGGGCGAAGCAGGCCGCGCGCGAACCG
>NZ_RIBZ01000406.1:0-844 GCF_003721215.1 Streptomyces botrytidirepellens | reverse complement strand
GGGGCGGGCAGCGGGCCCTCGGCCGCGGCGGCGAGCAGCGCCGCCTCGCGCCGGGCGAACCCCGCCTCCCAGTGCGCCGCCAGCCCCGGCACCGCGTTCTTCCCGTCCGCCAGCCGCAGCGGCAGGCCGATCCGGCGGAAGGCGAGATGGAATGGGAACGGCGACATCCGCAGGCCCGTGGCGCCCGTGGCGCTCAGGGAGCCGATGGCGGACGCCCCGTAGTCCAGCGGCATCCGCACCGCCAGATCCGGCACGGTGAGGACGAGCGGCTGCGCGGGCGTGGACAGATGCGTCGCCACATTGCGCGTGCCGCGCAGCCGGTGCAGCCCCAGTTCCGTCACCCGCCACCGGGCGCGCGGCCACAGCCGCGCCAGGGCCGCACCCAGGACGTACGCGCCCAGCGCCACCGCGAAGGGCACCAGCACCCGCGCCAGCGGGTCGTCGGCGAGGGCGTACGCGACCCCGGCGGCGGCCGCGGCGATGAGCGGCGGCAGCCACCCGGGCGCGAGGACCCGGCGCCGCGGGGCGCTCTCCAGCAGCGAGGGTGGATGCGGTGACTGCGGCATGTGGCGGCGCTCCCCGTTGCGCGATGCGGTTGATGACCCGTGAACGAGCCCACATCGTGCCAGAGCCCTCCGGGCCGTACGCTCCCGGTGGGCGATCGACCGCGCCGCCCGCACTGCCCGCGCCCGCCGCGCGCCGCCGAGAGAGGGGTCCCGCCGTGCGACCGACCGATTCCCTGCGCCCCGTCCTGATCGCCGCCACGGCCGCCGCCGTGCTGGCGGCGGGAGCCGGGGGAGCCGTGGCAGCGCCCGCGCCGCCGTCCGCACCGGCGGCCCACGGC
>NZ_RIBZ01000402.1:0-830 GCF_003721215.1 Streptomyces botrytidirepellens | reverse complement strand
GCCGGGTCGGCCGGAGTCTGCACCTCGGCGGCAGCCGGGTCGGCCACGGACGGTTCGGCAGGCGCCTCCGCGGGCGCCGCCTGCGCGGCAGCCTCCGGCACCTCGGCCTCGGCCGACGCACCCGGGTCCGCCGGGGCCTGCTCCTCGGTGGGCGCGGCCTGAGCCTCGCCAGGGGCAGACGGGTCCTGCGCGTCGGCCTCCACCGGAGCCGCATCCGGGGCGACCGAGGCCGCCTGGTCCTGCCCGTCGGCAGTCGGAGCCTGCGCCTCTGCTGGCGCCGCCTGGGCATCGGCCTCCGGGGCCTGAGCCTCATCCGGCGCAGCCGGGTCCGCCGGGGCCTCTGCCGCGGATGCCTCGGCGGGGGCAGGCTCAGCAGGCGCCTCCGCAGGCGCCGCCTGCGCGGCTGCCTCGGGCACCTCGGCCTCGGCCGACTCACCCGGGTCCGCCGGGGCCTGAGCCTCGCCAGGCGCAGCCGGGTCGGCCTCAGCCGGGGTCTCTGCCACGGGCACCTCGGCAGGGACAGGCTCAGCCGGTGCCCCTGCGGGCGCCGCCTGCTCGGCAGCCTCCGGCACCGGGCTCCCGCCCGGCGCAGCCGGGTCCACCGGGGCCTGCGCCTCGGCGGGCGCAGCCTGGGCCTCGCCGGAGGCAGACGGGTCCTGCGCGTCGACCTCCGTCGGAGCCGCGTCGGAGGCGACCGGGCCAGCCTGGGCCTGCCCATCGGCAGCCGGGACCTGCGCCTCCGCAGGCGCCGCCTGGGCGTCGGCCTCCGGCACCGGCGCCTCGCCAGGCGCAGCCAGCTCCGCCGGGTCCTGCGCCACGGCCTGGGCCTG
>NZ_RIBZ01000399.1:0-827 GCF_003721215.1 Streptomyces botrytidirepellens | reverse complement strand
CGCGCGTGGGCGCGGGCCGAGCGGGCGGGCACTGCGGTGCGGTCTAGGCGACCGAAGTGCGGGGCTGGGACAGGAGCCGCCGCACCATCCGGACGTCGCTGCGCAATTGTCCGGCTGCCTGGTCGCAGGTCGCGCGCAGGTACGCCGCGATCAGGTAAGCGGTCAGCCGCCCGGAACGGGCCGAGTCCGGAGTCTGCGGGAGGTACAGGACGTTGGCAGGGGGGAGCAGTCCGAGCCGGACGTACGCCTCGATCAGGGACCATCGGTCCAAACCATCCCTGTGCTGCGCCTCGGTACGGGCGAGTCCGTGCTCCATGCCGTCGTAGAGACCGCTGAGCAGCACCACGGGCAGGTGGGCGATGGCGTCCACCGCGCGGTCCAGGGCACCGTCATCGTCGGGGTCGAGCAGATCCTCGGGGAGCCCGAAGTACTCGTTCGCGACCGGGTCCTTACCTCCGTGTGCGGTGTAGGCGGTACGCCAGTCCGTGACCTGCTCGGTTCCGGCCTGCACCTCGCAGGGGTCGGTGTGCTCACCGGAGATACGAACCAGGCCAAGCCAGCCGGGCCGCCGCAGGTCCCGCACGGGCGGGAGTCCTTCTTCCGGGTACCCGTGCCAGGCGGCGCGGGCGACGGCGCCCGCGCGCCGCAGCAGGTGGCCCAGGTGGGGAGATGTCCTGGGGGCGGGACGGCGGGCGGCAGTGGGCTTCGTCATGGCATTTCACTCCTCAATTTGGCGGGCCCCGGGCGCGGGTGGCGCGCGGGGTGCCGGGAGCGGGCCTGTTGCGGGCCCGGCTCGACCGGCTGCCAGAACGGTCGGCCACCTGGGG
>NZ_RIBZ01000400.1:0-820 GCF_003721215.1 Streptomyces botrytidirepellens | reverse complement strand
GCCGCCACCGCCCCGCGGCGGCTGCCCGAACAGCGCGCCTGGGCGGCCGACGTCGCCGCCGGGCACGACGCGGGCGTACGGCTGTCGCTCCGTATCGAACTGCTCCACGGCAGCGGCACCCGGCCCGGCTTCCGCGCCGTCCTCCAACTGCACAGCCTCACCGACCCGGCCCTCGTCGCGGACGCCGCCGACGTGTGGGCGGGCACCGCGCCCGCCGGTGCGGCGCTCGGCCCCCGGGCCCGGATGGACGCCCTGCTCACGCTGCGGCGCGCGGCCCGCGCCTGGGCACCGCTCACCCCGCTGCTGTCCGCCGCCGTCCCCGATGCGGTCGACCTCGCCGACGAGGAGGTCACCGAGCTGCTGGGCCCGGTGACCGGGGCGCTGGACGCGGCCGGAGTGAAGGTGCACTGGCCCAAGGAACTGGTGCGCGGGCTCACCGCGCGCGCCGTCGTCGGCCCGGACGAGGAGGACGGCCCCGGCAACGACCGGGGGTCCGGGATGCCCTCCTTCCTCTCCGCCGACGCGCTGCTCCGCTTCAGCTGGCGGTTCGCCGTCGGCGACCAGGAGCTGACCAGGGAGGAGCTGGACCGGCTTGCCGAGGCGGGCCGCCCGCTGGTGCGGCTGCGCGACCAGTGGGTGGTCCTGGACCCCGAGGCGGCGCGGCGCGCCCGCGACCGCCAGGACCGCAAGCTCGCCCCCGTCGACGCGCTCGGCGCCGTCCTCACCGGCCGATCGGAGGCCGACGGCGCCGAGGTCGAGGTGCGGGCCACCGGCTGGCTGGCCGCGCTGCGCGACCGCCTGGCCCGGCCCGGGGAGGACG
>NZ_RIBZ01000410.1:0-816 GCF_003721215.1 Streptomyces botrytidirepellens | reverse complement strand
CCCAAGTAGCACGGGGCCCGAGAAATCCCGTGTGAATCTGGCGGGACCACCCGCTAAGCCTAAATATTCCCTGGTGACCGATAGCGGATAGTACCGTGAGGGAATGGTGAAAAGTACCGCGGGAGCGGAGTGAAATAGTACCTGAAACCGTGTGCCTACAAGCCGTGGGAGCGTCGCGCAGAGACTTGTCTCTGCGTCGTGACTGCGTGCCTTTTGAAGAATGAGCCTGCGAGTTTGCGGTGTGTTGCGAGGTTAACCCGTGTGGGGAAGCCGTAGCGAAAGCGAGTCCGAATAGGGCGGTTTAGTAGCGCGCTCAAGACCCGAAGCGGAGTGATCTAGCCATGGGCAGGTTGAAGCGGAGGTAAGACTTCGTGGAGGACCGAACCCACCAGGGTTGAAAACCTGGGGGATGACCTGTGGTTAGGGGTGAAAGGCCAATCAAACTCCGTGATAGCTGGTTCTCCCCGAAATGCATTTAGGTGCAGCGTCGTGTGTTTCTTACTGGAGGTAGAGCACTGGATAGGCGATGGGCCCTACCGGGTTACTGACCTTAGCCAAACTCCGAATGCCGGTAAGTGAGAGCGCGGCAGTGAGACTGTGGGGGATAAGCTCCATGGTCGAGAGGGAAACAGCCCAGAGCATCGACTAAGGCCCCTAAGCGTATGCTAAGTGGGAAAGGATGTGGAGTCGCAGAGACAACCAGGAGGTTGGCTTAGAAGCAGCCATCCTTGAAAGAGTGCGTAATAGCTCACTGGTCAAGTGATTCCGCGCCGACAATGTAGCGGGGCTCAAGCGTACCGCCGAAGTCGTGTCACT
>NZ_RIBZ01000398.1:0-811 GCF_003721215.1 Streptomyces botrytidirepellens | reverse complement strand
CGGCCCGGCTGGACGGCCGTGCCGCGCCCGCTTCCGTACGCCGCCTCCGGCCCGGCCGCCGGACGGACACCCCGTCATGACGCCGCCGGACCGGGCGTACCGGCGGGCCCGCCGCCGGGACCGCCGCGTCTACCGGGCGGCGCACCCGGTGCTCCTCGCCCTGCTCGCCGCCACCCGCACCCGCCCGGCCGTGCGCCTGGGCTCCACGGTCCTGGTGCACGATGCCGACGCCTGCCGCCACGTGCTCACCCGGGTCCCGCTGGACCGCAACGCCGAGGGCTCGACCGGTGGCGCGGCGCGCGCCGCGCTGTCCGGGACCGGGACGCGGGGGCTGCTGTTCGACCAGGAGGGCGGCGGCCACCGGGAGACCCGGCGGGGGCTCGCCGACGGCCTCGGCGCGGCCGGGGTGGAGCGGCTGCGACCGGTGTGGCGCGCCGTTCTCGACCGGCGGCTGGGCCCGCTCGCGGAACCCGGCGGCACGGTGGACCTGGTGGCGGTGGCGCACGAGGTGGCGGGGGCCACGGTGTGCGCGCTGCTGGACGTCGACGCCGATCCGCGGGCGGTGGCGTCGGCCGCTTCCGATGCCGCCGCGGCGGCCGTACGGGACCATCTGCCGGGCCCGCGCCGCCCCGGTGACGACGCGACGGAGGCGGCGCGACGCCTTCGGACCCTGCTGGCCGCCGAGGGGCGGGACGACGGCGCGCTGCGCGCGATGCTGGCCACCGCCGCCGTCGCCACCACGGTCGCGGCCCTGCCCCGCGCGGTGGCCTGGTGTGCCGACGCCGGGCTGTGGCGGGACGCCGCGGCCGAT
>NZ_RIBZ01000404.1:0-808 GCF_003721215.1 Streptomyces botrytidirepellens | reverse complement strand
TGAAGCCGTTGGAGGCGCCGTCCTGGTTGACGGCGGTGCCACGGACGGTGGCCAGCACACGGTGACCGTTCTTCAGAGCATCACTGAGCCGTTCAACCGCCAGGACACCGACACCCTCGGACCACCCGACCCCATCACCATCATCCGCATAGGCACGACAGCGCCCATCCGCGGACAGCACCCGCTGACGGCTGTACTCGATGAAGAACGTCGGCGTCGCCATAATCGTGGCACCACCCGCCAGCGCGATGTCACACTCACCATTGCGCAGCGCCTGACACGCCAGATGCAACGCCACCAACGAAGAAGAACAGGCAGTGTCGATCGTGACGGCCGGACCTTCGAACCCATACAGGTAGGACAACCGCCCGGCGGCAGCACTCGCAGCGGTCCCATTGGTGATGAAACCCTCGTAGCCATCGGGAGCCGTCTGGAAACGGCTGCCATAGTCCTGGTGCATGATGCCCACGAACACACCCGTACGACTACCGCGCAGCTCACCAGGCCGGATCCCGGCGTCCTCCAGCGCCTCCCACGTCGTCTCCAGCAACTGACGGTGCTGCGGATCAATGGACTGCGCCTCACGCGGCGCAACACCGAAGAACTCGGCATCGAACCGGTCCACCCCGGAGAGGAAACCACCCTCCCTCGTATAACTCTTCCCCTGCGCATCAGGATCCGGGTCATACAGACCCTCGACATCCCAGCCCCGGTCGACCGGGAAGGACGAGATGGCGTCCCGGCCCTCGACAACCAGCTCCCACAGACCCTCCGGCGACCGCACCCCACCCGGGAAACGGCACCCCAT
>NZ_RIBZ01000394.1:0-804 GCF_003721215.1 Streptomyces botrytidirepellens | reverse complement strand
GCTGCCGCAGCCGGTCCGCACCCGGCTGGCCGGTGAGCACCTGGCCGCCCGGCGCGCCGGGCGCCGCGGCCCGCACCGGCTGACCGCCGCCGACGGAGTGACGTACTCCCTCTTCCCCATCCGCGGCGGTACGAGCGGCGGCGACACCGGCGACACCCCCGCGTCCCCGCTCGCCGACTGGCTGCTGGCGGTCGCCGCGGACGCGGGCGACTGGCCGGACGAGCGGCTGGACCTGCTGCACGGGGTCACCCAGCTGATCGCCGTCGAGCGCGACCGGCGGGACGCGGCCGGTACGGTGCGGCGGCAGCTCGCCCAGGAGGTGCTGGAACTGGTCCAGGCGGGCGCGCCGTCCGCCGAGGTGGCGGCCCGGCTGCGGGTGGCGGCGCCGGTGCTGCTGCCGGGGCTCGGCAGCGGCGACGCGCCGCACTGGCAGGTCGTGGTAGCGCGGCTGGAGGGGGAGCCGGGCGACGGCCCGGTGGCCCAGGCGCTGCTGGAAGAGATCCTGGTGGACCCGCGGTCGGCCGGGGCCGGGCCCTCGGACCGGATCGCCGTGGCGCACACCGGGGACGAGGCGGTGGCGCTCCTCCCGCTGCCCGCACCCACCGACACCGATGCCGACGCCGCGTCCACGGAGGTGGCGGGCCACGAGGCGGGGCTGCACGCGGACGCCCTGCTCGCGGCCGTCGGCGAACCGCTCGCCCGCGGGCTGGGCGACGACGCCCGGCTCACGCTGGGCGTCAGCGCCCCCGTGCACTCCGCCGAGGCGCTGCGCGGCGCGCTGGAGGAGGCCCGGCACGCCCGCCG
>NZ_RIBZ01000393.1:0-804 GCF_003721215.1 Streptomyces botrytidirepellens | reverse complement strand
GCCACCCGGACGCGCTCACCGTGCGGCTCGGCTCCGCCGACCGGCTCTCGGGCGCGGGCGGGCTGCTGCCCGCCGCGCCGGTGACGGTGGATCTGCGGCAGGCGGGTTCGCTGGGGCTCGCGGGACCGCGCGGGCGGCTGGCCGGGCTCGCCCGTTCCGTCGTGGCGCAGCTCGCGGCGCTGCACTCTCCGGGGACGCTGGAGATCGTGCTGCTCAGCACCGAGGACCGGCCCGCCGAGTGGTCCTGGCTGGGCTGGCTGCCGCAGCTTCAGCCGTTGCGCGGGCAGGACTGCCGACTGCTGCTGGCGTACGACGCCGAGCAGGTGACGGCCCGTACGGCGGAGCTGACGCGGCGGCTGGACGACACCGCCGCCGGCGGCGCGGCGGGCCCGGCCGGGCCGTACACCGTGGTGATCGTGGACGGCGATCCGGGCCCGCCCGCGCTGCGCGAGACGCTCGCGCGGCTGGCGGTCGGCGGTCCGGGGGCCGGGATCCATCTGCTGTGTCTGGCCGAGGCCCCGGCCGCGTCGCCCGCCTCGCCGCTGTCGGTGAGTTACGAGACGGCGTGCGCGGGCTCCGCGGCGTTCGCGTCGTGCGAGGTGGCGGCGTTGCTGAGCGGCGATGTGGCCACCGGGTTGCAGATCGTGCGCCGGGATGCCGCCACCGGCGGCGCGGGCGTCCCCATGTGGGTGGCCGGGGCCACCACGGCGGCCACCGTGGACGCGGTGTCGGGGGCGTGGGCCGAGCGGTTCGCGCGGGCGCTCGCGCCCCTGCGCCCCGCCGCTTCCGGCCACGGCGACGAGG
>NZ_RIBZ01000392.1:0-801 GCF_003721215.1 Streptomyces botrytidirepellens | reverse complement strand
CGGAGCGGCGCGCCGCCGAAGCGCTTGGCGCCGAGCCGCGCCTCCTCGAGCTGCTCGGCCTTCCCCAGCCGACCGCCGCCATCCCCGCCGCCCGCCGCCCCGCCCGCCCCTCGGCGGCCGAGCCGACCCGCACGGGCTGGGTCACGGTCCGGGTGGACGACGACACGGACGCGGACGACATGCTGGGCCTGTCCCAACTCCCCGCCGCCTTCCGCGCGGACCCCACCGCCCGCACCCCCGACGAGTACGCCGTGGACCCCGCCTGCGCGCCCACCGCCGACCACGCGTACGCCCCCGACACCCCTCACGAAGCCCGAGGCCCGCGCGCCGCGTTCGCCGCCGAGGAGGAACACCCGGACGCCCCCGACGACGCCACCCCGCACACAGCTCCCGGCGAGCCCAGTCCCGGCCGCACTCACCCGGCGGATTCCCGCCCGGGCCGAGTGACGGTCCGCATCGAGGACCTGGCCCTCACCCCAGAGGACACCGACGGCCCGGCCGAGGTCGAGCGCTCGGGCTCGTCCGTGGCGACGGAGGGCGACGGCGCCGACTCCGGCACCGGCCGCGCGCGGGCCACGGGCGTCGCGGGCGAGAGCGGCGGGCCGACCGTCGCGCGCGTGTACGCCGCCGATTCGCCGCCGCCGGAGCGGGTGACGGCGCGGGTCGGTGACGACGGCGAAGACGACGGCCGCGACCCGGCTGCCGCCGACGCGGACGGGAGCGTGCCCGAGCAGGCGCCGGAAGCCGGTCAACCGCACCCGGCGGACGACGGGGACAGCGGGTCCGACGACGAGGGGGACT
>NZ_RIBZ01000395.1:0-799 GCF_003721215.1 Streptomyces botrytidirepellens | reverse complement strand
GGGGCGGCGGGCGGGGGCTGCTGTCCGCGGCCCCGGTGCGCGCCCCGGCCGGGGCGCACCGTGCGCAGCTGGGTGGTGGACTCGCCGGGCGCCTCGGCCTTGGCGGGCTGGTTCTCGGGCGGCAGCGGCGCGCTGGCGGACGGCTGCTGCGGCTGCGCGGCCTGCCCGGCGCCGGGCACGGGGGGTATGTACTGGGTCGCCTCGGCGTCGCCCGCGGGCTGCGGCGGCAGCATCTGCGTCTCGTCGGCGGCACCGGCGTACGGCTGCGGCAGCGGTTGTCTGTCCGGCAGCGGCTGCGGTGACGCCTGCGGCTGTGCGTACGCGGCGGGCTGCGGCTGTTGGGGCTGCTGCGGCGGCTGGGCCTGCTGGTACGCGAGCGGCTGCGGGGCCTGCGACTGCTGCGGCGGCTGGGGCTGTGCGTACGTGGGCGGCTGATGCTGCTGCGGTGACTGCTGTGGCGGCAGGGGCTGTTGCGGCGCCCAACCCTGCGCCCCGGCGGACTGGTCCGGCTGTGGCTGCGGCGGGCCGTACGACTGCTCCGGTCCCGGCTGCGGCGACCCGAACGACTGGTTCGGGGACCCGAACGGCTGATCCGAGCCCGGCGGCAGCCCGTACGGCTGCCCAAGCGCCTGCTGCGGCGCCCCGAACGACTGGTCCGGCCCCTGCGGCGCCCCGAACGACTGGTCCGGGCCCTGCGGCGGCGGGCCGAACGCCTGCCCCGGCTGACCGTACGGCGCGCCCTCGGGCGGCAGCGGGCCCGCGCCCGCGGGAGGCCCGGCGGGCGCGGACGGTGAGTCGG
>NZ_RIBZ01000397.1:0-778 GCF_003721215.1 Streptomyces botrytidirepellens | reverse complement strand
GCGGTGGCGGGTTCGGATGCGGTGTTGTTGACGTCGCGGTTGTCGGTGCGGTCGCATCCGTGGCTGGCTGATCATGTGGTGGCGGGTTCGGTGTTGGTGCCGGGTACGGTCTTCGTTGAGCTTGCGGTGCAGGCGGGTGACCGGGTCGGGTGTGACCGGGTGGAGGAGTTGACCTTGCAGGCGCCGTTGGTCCTTCCGGAGGACGGCGCTGTTCAGGTGCAGCTCAGTGTTGATGCGCCGGAGCCCGGTGAGGAGCGGCGTGCGCTGCGGGTGTACGCGCGTCCGGAGGGTGCCTCGGCCGATCGGCCGTGGACGTTGCATGCCACTGGCAGTGTCACGGCCGAGCCTGTCGTCGCCGACTGGGATCTGAGTGTGTGGCCGCCTGCCGGTGCGGAGCCGGTTGCGCTGGAGGGGCTGTATGAGCGGCTGGCCGGTGCGGGGTTGGTCTACGGGTCGGCGTTCCGGGGCTTGCGGGACGTGTGGGTGAGTGGCGGTGAGGTGTTCGTGGAGGCGGCCTTGCCGGAGGAGGTGGCTGCGGAGGCGTCGGCGTATGGTGTGCATCCGGCGCTGCTGGACACGGTGCTGCACGCGCTCGGGCTCCAGACTCCGGAGGTTGAGGGCGCGATGCTGCCGTTCCTCTGGTCCGGCGTGTCGCTGTCCGCCGTCGGTGTCTCGGCCGTACGGGTGCGACTGTCGCCGCGAGGATCCGGCGAGTACAGGCTGCGCGTGGCCGACGCCGCTGGTCAGCCGGTGGCCGACATCGACTCGCTGGTACTGC
>NZ_RIBZ01000388.1:0-773 GCF_003721215.1 Streptomyces botrytidirepellens | reverse complement strand
GCCCTCGGGCGCCGCCTCGGCACCCGCCCCCGCGCCCCGGCCGTGGCGTGCCGCCGCGTCCGGGTACGTCGGCGACGAGCCGCCCGCGTACGAGGCCGAGCCGACCACCCTGCCCGTCGCCGGCCCGGAGGAGCCGGGCGGCCCGGTGCCCGACACCGTGCTCGACGGCGCCCGGTACGGGACGTTCACCCTCCGGGCCGTGTCGCTGCGCGGCGACGCGGCGCGTTCCCGCGGCGAGCCCCGGCGGGATGTGCTGCTCACGGCCCGCTTCGGGACCGGGGACGGCGCCCTGGTCCTGGTGGCCGTGGCCAGTGGGGACGGGGCGTCGCCGGACGCCGCGCGGGAGCTGTGCGAGGGGATCGGCGCGGCCGTCGGCCGCAGTCACGCGCGTCTCGCGGAGGACATCCGCGCCGCCCGGCGCGGCGCGCTCAAGTCCGGGCTGCACCGGCTCACCGACCGCGGCTACGGGCGGTTGCGCACCCGCGCGGCCGAACTCGGACTCGACCCGGCCGCGTACACCGCCCCGGTGCGCTGTCTGCTGCTGCCCGCCCATCCGGACTGCCGGGTCCGGGTGTTCTTCGGCGTCGGCGACGGCGGGTTGTTCCGGCTGCGCGACGGCGCCTGGCAGGACCTGGAGCCGGACGCAAGGGAGCACGACACGGTCGGCGGGCCCGTACTCGGCTTCGGCGGCGGTCGAGCGACCGCCCCCGACCCGGCGGCCCCCGACCCGCCCGCGCCCAGTCCGCCCGCGCCCAGTCCGCCCGCGCCCAGCT
>NZ_RIBZ01000387.1:0-764 GCF_003721215.1 Streptomyces botrytidirepellens | reverse complement strand
GCCCGCGGGCGGGGGCGCCCGGCGCCCGGCCGTGGCGGCGGGGCGCGCTCCTCGCGGCGGTCTCCATGGCGCTGGTGCTGCTGGTGAGCGGGTTCGTGGTGCAGCCGTTCCAGATCCCCAGCGGCTCCATGGAGGCCACCCTGCGCCCCGGGGACCGGGTGCTGGTGAACAAGCTCGCATACCGTTTCGGGGACGATCCGCGCCGCGGTGACGTTGTCGTCTTCGACGGCACCGGCTCCTTCCTCCAGGAGGGGCCGTCCGGGAACCCGGTGACCGGTGTGCTGCGCAAGGCGGCCGCGGCGGTCGGTCTCGCCGAGCCCGCCGAGACCGACTACATCAAGCGCGTGGTGGGCGTCGGTGGTGACCGGGTCATCTGCTGCGACAAGCGGGGGAGGATCGAGGTGAACGGCCGGCCCGTGAACGAGGACTATCTGTACCCCGGGGACACCCCCTCCCAGGTGCCGTTCGACACCGTCGTGCCCGAGGGGCGGCTGTGGGTGATGGGCGACCATCGCAGCGCCTCCCGGGACTCCCGCGACCACCTCGGCGAGCCGGGCGGCGGCACCGTCCCCGTGGACCAGGTGATCGGGCGGGCCGACTGGATCGGCTGGCCGTTCGGCCGGTGGTCCCGCATCCGTGGCCCCGAGGTCTTCGCACATGTCCCCACGCCCGGCGGGGCGCCGGGCGCGGTCCCGGGCGGTGCGCGTGGGTAGCCGCGGACGTCCCCGCTCCGGGGCCCGCTCCGGCACCCGCCGGGCGGGCCT
>NZ_RIBZ01000391.1:0-761 GCF_003721215.1 Streptomyces botrytidirepellens | reverse complement strand
GTGGCCGCGGGGGGAACGCGGCCACCGGCCCGTACGGACAGGACTCCGGCGTCAGCTGGAGGACTTCTTCTGCGTCAGGTCGTAGAGCGTGGTGCTGCCCACGGTGACCTTCTTGTAGGTCGCCTCGATCCAGGTCGTGATCTTGGAGGAGGTGCCGTTGCTCCCACCGCCCGGGCCGCCGCCCATGCCGGTCCCCGAGGAGAGGAAGTAGTGGATCTTCCCCTGCTTCACGTACTCCTTGAACTGGGCGAGCGTCGGCGACGGGTCGCTGCCGTTGAAGCCGCCGATGGCCATCACCGGGTCCTGGGTGGCGAGCTGGTAGCTCGCGGCGTTCTGCGAGCCGATGGCCGCCGCGACCCAGGTGTAGTCGTCGGCGTCCTTCTCCAGCTTCGCCTTCACCTTGGCGTTGACCTGCTGGCCGTTGAGCAGCCCGCCCATGCCGCCGCCGCCCATGCCGCGTCGGCCGCCTTCGCCCGTGCCGCCGGGCATCATGCCCTGCTGACCGTTCCGGCCCTGGTTCTGGCCGTTGCCCTGGCCCTGCTGACCCCGAGCATTGCCCTGCTGCCCTTGGGCGTTGCCGTTGCCGTTGCCGTTCTGCTGCTGGCCGCCGCCCGGGAAGCCGCCACCGGGACCACCGCCCGGCATGCCCTGCTGACCCTGGCCCTGCTGGCCTTGGCCCTGGCCCTGCTGGCCGCCCTGCATCCCCGGCGGGCCGCCCATGCGCCCGCCGCCGGGACGGCCGCCGCCCGGACCGCCGCCGG
>NZ_RIBZ01000390.1:0-749 GCF_003721215.1 Streptomyces botrytidirepellens | reverse complement strand
CCGAGGTTGTGTTCCATGCCGATCTCGGCGGCGTTCTCGACCTGCTCGGGGCTGCCGCCCAGCACCTCGGCCAGGCCCCCGGCGGCCATGGAGCAGGCGGAGCCGACCTCGCCCTGGCAGCCGACCTCGGCGCCGGAGATGGAGGCGTTCTCCTTGAAGAGCATGCCGATGGCGCCGGCGGCAAGCAGGAAGCGGATGATGCCTTCCTCGTCGGCGCCGGGGACGAAGCGGGTGTAGTAGTGCAGGACGGCCGGGATGATCCCGGCGGCGCCGTTCGTCGGGGCGGTGACGACGCGGCCACCGGCCGCGTTCTCCTCGTTGACCGCCATCGCGTACAGGGTCACCCACTCCATCGCGCGGGCGGCCGCGTCGCCCTCGGAGCGCAGGGCGCGGGCGGCGTTGGCGGCGCGGCGGCGCACCTTCAGACCGCCGGGCAGGATGCCCTCCTGGGACAGGCCGCGGGAGACACAGGCCTCCATGACCCGCCAGATCTCCAGCAGACCCGCGCGGATCTCCTCCTCGGTGCGCCACGCCTTCTCGTTCTCCAGCATCAGCGCGGAGATGGACAGGCCGGTCTCGCGGGAGAGCCGCAGGAGTTCGTCGCCGGTGCGGAAGGAGTACTTCAGGACGGTGTCGTCGAGCTTGATGCGGTCTTCGCCGACGGCGTCCTCGTCGACCACGAAGCCGCCGCCGACCGAGTAGTAGGTCTTCTCCAGCAGCGGATGGCCGGACTCGTCGTACGCGAAGAG
>NZ_RIBZ01000384.1:0-734 GCF_003721215.1 Streptomyces botrytidirepellens | reverse complement strand
TCCGCCAGCTGACCCAACCAGCAACGCCGCCAACGTGACCCGCCCCTCACAAGGGGGCGGGTCACGTCGCGTCCGCCCCGTCCGGCTCGGCTGTGTGCGTCGCCGCCTGCCTCGTGCTCTTCAGTCCCGTGTGTAGGGGTTGCGGGGGTTGCTCCGCCCGCAGCCACAGTGCGGTTCACCGGGCCGGGGGAGCGGTGGGACACCCAACCCGCCCTCCGGCCCGCCGCCATCCGTTACCGGCCCGTGAAGGGACACATTGTGTGCGTCAAGCCCGACCTGAACACCGCGCTAGCCAACCTGCGTACGAACACCGAGGCGTGGAGGGCCAGTCTTGCCCGGCATGCTTCCGGCGAGCGCCCGGCCAACGGGCTCGCCTGGGACGTCGCGATCATGGAGAGCCGCGATGAGATCGCCGCGAGGATCGTGGACGACTTCGACGCGATCGATGAGGAGATGTCCGAGCGTCGGGGTATCGACAGTGCCGCCCCGTCGGCGTGGACGATCGACCGCCTCACCGACGACCAGTTCGACGCCGTCAAGGCCGACTGGCCGGAGTTGGCCTTGTTCAGCGACGACACGGTGCGCAGGGTCGCCAATGCCGTCGGCATCCACATGGTCCGTGCCATGGCCCGGGAGGCGGTACGCCGTGCCCCCGCCGTCCTCAATCCCGGCGCGAAGTAGGCGCAGAATCCCGACAGGTTCCACGGCCCGCCCCTCGCATTCTTATCGAGGGG
>NZ_RIBZ01000385.1:0-730 GCF_003721215.1 Streptomyces botrytidirepellens | reverse complement strand
GCTCGTCGCGCAGCGCCGTGGCCAGCCGCGCCAGCCGCCACCGCGGCCGGGCCACCAGCTGGGCGGAGGCGGCGCGCAGCGCGAGCGGCAGCCCGTCGCACAGCGTCACCAGCTCCTGTGCGGCGGCCGGGTCCTCGGCGACCCGGTCGGGGCCGAGGAGCGCGCCGATCAGGGCCGCCCCGTCCGCGGGGCCGAGCGCGTGCAGCCGTACCGGGCGGGCGGCATCGGTGGCGATCAGCCCGTCCAGCCGGGACCGGCTGGTGACCAGCGTGGCGCAGTGCGGGCCGCCGGGCAGCAGCGGACGCACCTGGGCCGAGCTGCTCGCGTTGTCCAGCACCACCAGCAGCCGCCGCTGGGCCACGAGCGAGCGGTAGAGCGCCCCCGCGGCCTGCTCCGAGGGGGGTATCTGGTCGGCGGGGGTGCCCATGGCGAGCAGGAACTCCCGCAGCACGGCGGTGGGTTCCGCCTCCTCACCGCCGCTGAAGCCGCGCAGATCGGCGAAGAGCCGCCCGTCGGGGAAGGCGGCGGCGTACGCGTGGCCCCAGTGCACGGCCAGCCCCGTCTTGCCGACCCCGGCGGGCCCGGTGACGAGGGCGATGCCGCCCTCGGCGGGGAGCCCGGCGGGAGCGCCGCCGTACGGCCGGTCCTGCCCGGCGCCGGGCAGCGCCAGCCGGGTCAGCTCGGCCAGCTCCGCGTCCCGGCCCAGGAACCCGGCGGGCGGCCGCGGCAG
>NZ_RIBZ01000396.1:0-726 GCF_003721215.1 Streptomyces botrytidirepellens | reverse complement strand
CTCGCCGACCACCACGCCCGGCCCGAGTGACGCATGGCCCTCGTCCAGCGGGAGGCGGCCGAGGAGGGCGGCCAGCAGGGTGGACTTGCCGGAGCCGTTCGCTCCGGTCACCGCGATCCGGTCGGCCCAGTCGATCTGGAGGTCGACCGGGCCGAAGTGGAAGTCGCCGCGCTGTACCTCGGCCCCGCGCAGGGTCGCCACGACCGCGCCGGAGCGCGGTGCCGCGGCGATCTCCATCCGCAGTTCCCACTCCTTGCGCGGCTCTTCGACCACCTCCAGCCGGTCGATCAGCCGATCCGTCTGGCGCGCCTTGGCGGCCTGCTTCTCGGTGGACTCGACGCGGGCGTTCCGGGCGATCTTGTCGCCGTCGGGGGCCTTGCGGCGGGCGTTCTTGACGCCCTTCTCCATCCAGGCGCGCTGGGTCCGCGCCCGGGCCTCCAGGGAGGCGCGGGTGTCCGCGTACTCCTCGTAGCGTTCGCGGGCGTGGCGGCGGGCGGTCTCCCGCTCCTCCAGGTAGGCGGTGTAGCCGCCGCCGAACAGGTTCACCTGCTGCTGGGCCAAGTCGAGTTCGAGGACCTTGTCGACGGTACGGGCCAGGAACTCGCGGTCGTGGCTGACGAGCACCGTGCCCGCGCGCAGTCCCTTGACGAAGGTTTCGAGGCGCTGGAGGCCGTCGAGGTCGAGGTCGTTCGTCGGCTCGTCGAGCAGGAAGACGTCGTACCGGCT
>NZ_RIBZ01000383.1:0-720 GCF_003721215.1 Streptomyces botrytidirepellens | reverse complement strand
GGCCGCCGGGCCGCCCCCGCGCCCTCCCCCGGCCGCCGGGCCGCCCCCGCGCCCTGTTCTCAGGCTGTTGCGACGCTAACCCGAACCCCGAGGAGGCGGGGCGGGCCGTCCGTACGCCCGACACTTCCCCCCCACCTGCTCCGCCGTGTGTGATACAAGGGCCCACCTCCGCCCCTGGGGGTGGGCTTCTCGTGGGGCCCGCCGCCGTCCGCTGCCGCTCCACCTCTGCCTGCCCCTGCGCAGCGCGGGCTGGCACGGTTGCGGTGCTAGCCCCCACCGCTGCGCATGGTCCCGCCGCACCCCTCCACCACGACGGAAGGATCCAGGACCATGCCCACCCCCTCAGCCGGACAGTTCCTGCACAACGCCCTCAACCGCGCCGGTCTCACCTCCCGCTCGGACGGGGACCGCGGAAGCAGCTACATCGCCATCCCCGTCGGCGCCCACGGCGTGATCATGGTCACCGGCATGACCGGCCGGGCCAAGGAGAACGAGCTCGACTACCGCCCGATCGAGCACCAGGGCTGGGGAGCCGTCTACTACCCCAACACCGAGGAAGACGAGAGCCACTGCACCGAGTTCTACCAGTCCGCCGACTCCGACCTCGTCAGGGACACCGCCCTCGTCGTCAAGGCCGTCCTGGGCGTCATCGCCGGGCGCTCCGCCAGCTGACCCAACCAGCAACGCCGCCAACGTGACCCGCCCCTCACAAGGGGGCGG
>NZ_RIBZ01000386.1:0-713 GCF_003721215.1 Streptomyces botrytidirepellens | reverse complement strand
TGCGGGCGCTGGCCGACCGGCTGGTGGCGGCGGGGCTCGCGGTGCCCGCGGGGGCCCGCGCGAACGTGGCGGCCGCGGTGCGTCAGGTGCGGCTGGCGTGCGGCGTGGTCCTGCTGACGGGCGTGGTCGCGCTGCTGATGGTGCCGCCCGCGTCGGGCCCGGGACCGGCGCTGGCGTGGTTCGCGCTGCCGCTGCTCCTCACCGCGAGCTGCCTGGTGATCGCGCGGGTCGAGGTGCATCCGTACTCGCGCTGGGCCTCCCCCGCCGGGCAGCAGCTGCTGGGTCGGATCGATGTGCCGCCCCGGCGGCCCGTCGCCCAGCGCACCGGGCGCGGGGCCGATGAGGAGCCCGACGACGGCGAGCTGCTCACCGCCCTCGCCGGCCACGGCACGGCCGCCCTGCCCGATCCGGCGCTGCGCGCGGCGCTGAGGGCGCATTGGGGTCATTGACCCGACACCTTGGGGTCCAATGGCCCCGACACCGCGGCCCGGTGCTTTACATGGCCAATCCCCGCATCAAGTATCCCTTTTGTTGCGTGTTGGGCGGAGAGGGATGGCTTGTGAGAGCAGCAGCGCTGTACGGCATCCTCGGACCGCTGTCCCTGTCCCTGGCCATGACGGCGCTGCTCGCCACCCCCGCCACCGGCAGACCGCTCGCCGCGCCGCCGCCCGCGTACCCCACCGCCGTGGCCGCCGCCGGGCCCCCGGCGCCGA
>NZ_RIBZ01000389.1:0-711 GCF_003721215.1 Streptomyces botrytidirepellens | reverse complement strand
TGAAGCTTCCCCTTGTGACTGGACACCTGGAGACTGGGACGTGAGGTTCCAGAGGAAGTAGTGCCAGGTGGGTAGTCAGTACTCGAAGCGGTATTCGGAGGAGTTCAAGCGGGACGCGATCGCGTTGGCCCGCTCCTCCGACAAGACGATCACGGAGGTCGCGCGGGATCTGGGCGTGAGCCCGGAGAGTCTGCGTGGCTGGGTGAAGCGTGACCGGGTCGACCAAGGCGGGGGCACGTCGGGCGAACTGACGAGCGCGGAGCGCGAGGAGCTGAAGCGGCTGCGCAGGCAGAACACCGAGCAGCAGAAGACGATCGAGATCTTGAAAAAAGCGGCGGCCTTCTTCGCCAAGGACAGCGACCGGTGAGCGAGGTCTACCGGTTCATCGCTGCGGAGAAGGCCGTCCACCCGGTGGCTCTGCTGTGCCGTGTCCTGGGCGTGGTCCGCTCCTCGTTCTACGCCTGGCTGGAGGCGGATCAGGCCAGGCAGGCCCGGACTCGGGCGGATGACGCGCTTGCTCACGAGATCACCGTGATCCACCTGGCCTCGAAGGGTGCCTACGGTGTTCCGCGCGTGCACGCCGAGCTGCGGCGCCTGGGCCGTGCGGTCAACCGCAAGCGGGTGGAGCGGGTGATGCGCGAACGTGGGATCGTCGGCGTCACACGTCGAAGACGCCGTTCGCTGACCCGTCCCGACAAGCAGGCACGGCCG
>NZ_RIBZ01000377.1:0-701 GCF_003721215.1 Streptomyces botrytidirepellens | reverse complement strand
GGTCGGGGTCAGGACGGGGGCGTGTTCGACGGGGTGTCCTCGCCTTTGCTGTCCGGGTCTGTGGTGGTGGACGCGGCGGCCGGTTCGCCGGGGGCGGTGTTCCAGGCGTACGCGCCGAGCACGGTGAGTACCGTCATCGCCGCATACAGGACAGTCCAGATCCATGGGGCGTGCCGCAGAGCGCTTGATGCGGTGGCGGCTGCGAGGAACACGGCGGACAGGGCGTAGAGGCGGGCGAACGTCTTTACGCGGCCCTTGGTTTGGGCGGGTGCCCGGCCCCGCAGAACGGCCCTGACGGGGCGGGGGTCTTTTTGCCGGGGCCGGGTGGCCTCGTCGGCAGTGAACACGACCAGGATAAAAGCCTGCAAGCACAGGGCGGCCAGCAGCCAGGGGGTGGGATCGGCGAAAATGTTCATGAGCATCCATCTCTCAAAGCAGGAAGTGGGCTGAAAGGAGCCGGGGCCGCCCAGTGCGCGGCGCGGCGGGGCGGGGCTCGGCGGTGCCAGCGTGTGGCACGGTCCAGCAGCAGCCCCTTCACCACCGCACGAGGAAAAGACGAAACCGCGCGGGGCGTTCCCGGTTGAACACACCGTCGTGCACCACACGGTTAGCAGCGCAACCCCCTTGTTCGCCGGGCAGGGACCCCGGAGCGCGGGCAAGGGCCGCGGCTGAGAAGCTGTGCCAGAGCCTGGGTTTCGAAG
>NZ_RIBZ01000379.1:0-699 GCF_003721215.1 Streptomyces botrytidirepellens | reverse complement strand
GCGGAGCCCCCAACGGGGGCCGGGGCGGAGCCCCGGGGTCGGGTAGGGGCGGGGTGGGGAACAAGCCCCCGGCCTCACCAGCCGTGCAGCGCGCCCCCGTCCACCGGAAGCATCAGCCCGGTGAGGTAGGACGCGGCGGGCGAGAGGAGGAACGCGGCGGCCTTGCCGAACTCGTCAGGCGTCCCGTACCGCCGCAGCGGAATCTGCGCGGAGTTCCGCTCCCGAGCGGCATCCGCGTCACCGGAGAGGCCGTCCAGCTCGCGCACGCGGTCGGTGTCGATGCGCGCCGGAAGGAGGCCCACGACGCGGACACCGCGGGGGCCGAGCTCCAGCGAGAGGTTCTTGGCGAAGCCCGCGAGCCCGGGGCGCAGGCCGTTGGAGACGGTGAGGCCGGGGACGGGCTCGTGGACGGACCCGGAGAGGACGAAGCCGATCACCCCGCCGGGGGTGAGTTCGGCGGCGGCGGCCCGGGCGAGCCGCACGGCGCCGAGGAAGACCGAGTCGAAGGCGGTCTGCCACTGGGCGTCGGTGATGTCGGCGGTGGGCCCGGCGGGCGGCCCGCCGACGCTGATGAGGATGCCGTCGAAGCGGCCGAACCGCTCGCGGGCGGTGGCGATGAGGCGTTCGGCGGCGTCGGGGTCGGCGTTGTCGGCGGCGACGCCGACCACGTCCGGGCCGAGGTCGGCGGCGGCCGCGGCG
>NZ_RIBZ01000381.1:0-696 GCF_003721215.1 Streptomyces botrytidirepellens | reverse complement strand
GGCGTTGGCCCGCCGTCCGGTCGCCGCGGCCGCCCGCCGGGTGGCCGGGCGGTGGGACCGGGCGGGCGCCCGCAGCGGTGCCGAGATCGGCTTCGACACGGCCGTGCTGCTCGACGCGGTCGGGCGGCAGCAGGAGATCGAGGAGCTGGCGGGGTCCGGTACCTCGCTGCTGACAGTCACGGAGCCGACCGAGACCGCGACCGCCGCGGCCTTCGGCCACACCGCCGTCCTGGCCGGGAAGCCCGGCAACCGGGCGCCGCTGGAGGAGGCCGGACGGCTCTTCGGCAGGCTCGCGCATCTGCTGGACGCGGTCGAGGACCTGGTCGAGGACGCCGAGACGGGTGCCTGGAACCCGATCACGGCCACCGGCGCGGACCTCGCCGAGGTACGCCGGCTGTGCGACGACGCGGCGCATGGGGTGCGGCTGGCGCTCGAGGACGTCGACTTCGCCTGCAAGCGGTCCGGCAGGCTCGCCCATGTCCTGCTGGCGCACGAGCTGCCGCGCGCGGTGGACCGGGCGTTCGGCACCACCTCCTGTACGCACACCGGGCAGACCGGCCACACCGGGCAGACCGGGCAGGCTGATGGCGCCCCGGAGTCGTCCCAGGGCACGCCGCCGCCGCAGTCGCCGTGGGTCACCCCGCAGGGGCCCGACGCCCCCGGCGGCCCCGGCGGCACGCCGCCCGAGCCGCCGGA
>NZ_RIBZ01000380.1:0-679 GCF_003721215.1 Streptomyces botrytidirepellens | reverse complement strand
CGGCCCGGCGCCCGCGGCGGGGTGCGATCTGTCGGAGCGGGCGGTGGGGCACCACAGCGCGGTGCTCGCGCTGCGCCTCGGGCGCCGGGCGGAGACGCACGGCCCGGAACACGTCCTGGACGTGTGGCAGGAGCTGTCGGCGGTCAGCGTTCCGGTGTACGAGCCGGGGGCGGGCCGCCCCGCCGGGACCGTCACGGCGCTGACCCCGCTGCGCGAGGACCGCGCTCCCCATCCGGGCACGGCCCTCGCCGAGGCCACCGCGCTCGCGGTCGAATCGGAGCTGCTGGGCCGGGCCCGGCCCCCGGAGCGGGTGCTGCTGGACGCGTATCTGCGCCACGCGCCGGAGGGGCGCGCGGTGGTGGCGCTCGACGGCAGCAGCCGCATCGTCAGCTCCGGTGCGGCACGGCTGCTGTCGGACGAGACGCTGACCGGGCTGGAGCGCCGGGCCACGGCGCTGCTGCGGGACGCGGGGGCGGCGGACGGGCGGCGACCGCGGGAGTTCCCGGTGCCGGACGGTGCCGGGCTCGTCGTCCGGATGACGCCGGTCGTACACGAGGGCGAGGTCATCGGCGCGGTCGCGGTGGCCCGCCCGGACCCGGCGGACGGTACGGCGGCCGCTGCCGCGCGTACGCCGGGGCGGGGCGGCGAGGAGCGGCTGCCGGGGCTGGCCGGTGCGTCG
>NZ_RIBZ01000374.1:0-678 GCF_003721215.1 Streptomyces botrytidirepellens | reverse complement strand
GTCACCACCAGGCGGGGCCGCCGTCTGCCCGGGACGGCCGCGCGGTAACACCCCGCCACCCTGCCAACCAGCCCGCCAGCGACGCCACCTCCCCAAACCCGCCCGAGGCCGGGTTTGTAGGGCTAACGCCTGGTTGGTTGATGGTGACGGTGCCGGACCGCCCCCTGGGGCAAGGAGTGTCTGCCGTGTGTGGTGGGCCCGGCCATCCCTCTTTTCTCTCTTTTGCTGTTGGAGGCATACGTCGTGCATTCAATCCTGAGTCTCGCCACGGTCGCCGCTGTGTGGGCTACTGCTGTGTCAGCGGTGGGCGTTGCTGTCTGGGCCGAGTGGCGCCAGCGCCCCGTGGGGTGGCCTGTCGTGATGACTCTGATAACTCTGTACGTCCTCGCGGGTGCCATGTGCCTGATCGACCGTAGCCGCGCTCTGGCCTTCGTCTGGTGCCTGTGCGCTGTCGTTGTCGGGATCATCCAAGTCAGGGACCACGCCCGCCGCCCGCAGGGCGCAGCAGTCTCAGCACGGTCAGAAGCCCGGGGTGAAGTAGCCCCCGGCTCCGGCTGCATTCCACGGCGCGCCCCGCGCGAGGCCGGGGGCGCTCCGGCCCCCGGGCCTCGCATGCGGCGACCGGCATGCGCCCCTGGCGACACGCTCTGAGCGACTCTGGCACGGTCCCGTCTGGTA
>NZ_RIBZ01000378.1:0-674 GCF_003721215.1 Streptomyces botrytidirepellens | reverse complement strand
CCCGCTCCGAGCGCCCGCCGCGGCCGGACACGGGAGGGCCGGGTACGGGGGTGTCGGCGGGGCCCGCCCGCGACCGGATCCGGAGGGCGAACGGCCCGGCCCGCACCTCCGCCGTGAGATCCGCGATCTCACCGCTCAGGGCGCACCGCACCACACGCGCACCCTGGGCGGAGGCCACCCGCCGAGCGAGGCGGCAGGCGGCACCGGGCCCCTCCAGGCCGTGGTCCGCCGCCGCGAGCGCCGCCAGGTCGGCGGCCCCACCCGCCCGATGGCGCGCCACCATGACCTGCCCGGCCGTCAGCACCATCGCGAACACCGCGCACAGGGCCGTCGCGGCGAACGCCGCCCACACCGTCGCCGACCCGCGGTCGCCCGCGCCGGGCACGGAACGCCTCACCCGTCCGTCCCCCGCCCCGCGCACGGAACGCCTCACGGGACCGTCCCCCGCCTCGTGTCGGCCGCGCCCACCGTGTCCTCGGCGAGGGCGGACGACTCCGCGTGCAGCCGGAGTGCCAGCGGACCGGGGCCGACCGCATGGGTCCGGACCCGCACCCGTACCAGGTCTCCGTCCCGCCACAGCTCCACCCGTGCGCCACGCGGTGCGGCCGACCGGGCGGCGGCCACCGCGGCGTCCCGCGACTCCGAGCGCGCCGCCGCCCGGGCCCCGGCCTGGG
>NZ_RIBZ01000370.1:0-669 GCF_003721215.1 Streptomyces botrytidirepellens | reverse complement strand
GGGAGCCGCGACGGGCGCACCCCCGGCCGGGGCACCCCCGTCGGCCACCACTGCCCCGGAAATCCGGCCCGCGGGTTCCGCGTACGGGCCGCCCGCGGCGCCACCCAGGCCGGGCATGCGCTCGGCCGCCTCCGGTGCGGGCACCACCGCGCCCGGGACCGGGGCGCGGGGCGGGACGCTTACGGCATCGCGGTCGGCCACCGGCACGGCAGGCGCCGCACCACGGACCTGATCAGCCGGGGCGGCGGGCACTGCATCGTCGGCCGGTACCTCCGCTGCACGGCCGTCCCCGACCGGCACGGCCGAACAGACCGCCTCGTCCGGGACGGACGCCACGCGCCGGGGCCGGACCACGGCACGCCCCTCGGCCACCGCGCGGACGCTGCCCGGGTCCCCCGGGACGCGCACCCGGTCGGCGGAGTCGCCGGGCCGGGCCTGCTGGGCGATCGCGTCCGCCCCGGACGGACCGGCGGCGGCACCGCCGTGAACCTGTGCGGCACCACTCGGAATCGCCCGACCGGCCGGGATCACCACGGCCGGTCCGCTCGGAACCGCGTCCGGAATGGACCGCGCGCCGGTCCGGCCCCGGGCCGGGCGACCGGTCACGGCATCATCGCCGGTCCCCCCATGGGCGGCGCGTCCGGCTGCCGCCGCGGGTCGACCGGGCCG
>NZ_RIBZ01000382.1:0-668 GCF_003721215.1 Streptomyces botrytidirepellens | reverse complement strand
GGCCGGGCCCGGGCGGGCGGGGGCGGGGCGTAGCCCGGCCCGCCGCCGTACGGTGCTGAGCGCGGCGGCGTCCAGCAGGGCGGACGGGGTGTCCTGCCCGGGGCGCACGGCGACGGGCGGGGTGCGGCGCTCGGTGCCGAGCAGGGCGGCGGCGACGAGGTCGTCCCACGACACATGCGCGGATTCGGCTGCGGATGCGGCTGCGGTGCTGGTCCTGGTCAACGCGTGCCTCCGTACGAGGTCGGGCCGGTGCCGATGCCGAGCGGGACGGGTTCCGGATCCCAGGTGGTGAGGGGCGTGATGCCGCGGTGCCCGCACTCGCCGAAGACGGTGACGGGGCGGCCGCCCGCTATCGCCGCGAGCTGCCACAGGTTCGTACGGCCGAGGCACCGCGGATCGATGGGGAGCGCGGTCCCGGCCGCCTCGTCCGCCAGCTGCCATCCGTCGTCGCCGGGGACAGGTGTGACGCCGGAGAGCACGACGGGCCAGCCCTCCAGCCAGGGGTCGTCGCTCAGCGCCTCGCCGTAGGCGGCGAGCGCCGCGTCGACGCCGCCGCCGTCAGGCACCCCGCTGGGCATCTCCCCGGGTGCCGGGGCTTCCGCGGACGCCGCGCCGCCCGCACCGTCCGCGTCGTCCACGGCGGCCGCGCCGTTCACCGCGGCCGCCGG
>NZ_RIBZ01000373.1:0-657 GCF_003721215.1 Streptomyces botrytidirepellens | reverse complement strand
GCGCGTGCCGCAGCCGCCACCGGACCCGGTGCCGGACCGCCGCCGACCGGGCTTCGGCGGCGGCCGCGGGCGCGATCCGGGTCGTCGCCCAGTCGGCGAGCGTGCGCCGCATCGCGTCCAGCAGCAGGCGGCCCTCGGCGGTCGGCCAGGGGGAGCGGGCCAGGACCGCCACGGTGTCGGCGGTGGGCCGCAGCCAGCGGGCGAAGTGGGTCTGGGCCGTGTGGACTTCCTCCTCCGTCCCCGCCCGCAGGGCCTCGTCGCGCCAGAAGCCGGTGACCGCGAGGAAGGCGTACGCCCCCTGGAGCAGCCCGGCGGGCGGCCGCGGATCGTCCCGCCAGGGGGCGTACGCCCGTAACCCCGGCGGGGCGTCGAGCAGGTCGGCCACCGTCAGCAGGGCGGACAGCTTCGAATGCTGGGCCTCGTGCACCAGCGCCGCCGCCAGCGACCGCGCGTCCGGGTGCGGGGAGAGTCCCACCGCGCCGACGGCGTCGCCGTAACTGGCGCTGGTCCAGGACGAGGGCCCGGTCAGCGGCACGAGCGAGGCGACGGTCGCCGCCACGTCCCGCGCCCGCGCGGGGTGACGTTCCGCCAGCAGCGCCCACGCCGCCGCGGTGTCGGCCCGCCAGGCGCGCCGCTCCGCCGCGTCGAGGGGGCGCG
>NZ_RIBZ01000376.1:0-655 GCF_003721215.1 Streptomyces botrytidirepellens | reverse complement strand
GTGCCGGGGCCGAGGGGAGTCGGACGCGGGGCGCGGAACCGGCCCGGGCCCGGGCTCGGGGCGGCGCCGGTGCGGAGGAGCGGCGTACGGCGGCGCACCAGCGGGCCGGGGATCCGGAGGAGGTCCGGGGCGGGGCGCTGACCGTGGGGGCCGCCCGCGCCGGGGCGTTGCTGGAGCGTCAGCTCACCCTGGCCCGGACCCGTGCGCACACCGCCGCGCTCCAGGCGCTCGGCTCGTCCCGCTTCCACGCGGTCGCCGACACCGTCGCGCTCCTCGCCTCCGAGGTGCCGCTCGACGAGGCGACGGCCGGGCGGCCCGCCGAGCAGGTGCTGCCGCCGCTGGCCGAGCTGGCGAACCGGCGGCTGATCGAGGCGGTGGAGGCGCTTCCGCTGGGCCGTGCGGGGCATCCGTACAACGCGGAGGCGCTGGTCCACGGGCTCGCCGCGACGCCCGCCGCCGACTCGCCGCCCGCCAGCGACCGGCAGGACGCACCCTGGCACCAGGTGCGGCGGCTGGTGCGGATGCGGCGTTACGCACTGGAGGTGCTGGACCTGATGGCGGCGAGGCCCGCGGCGACGGACGCGGAGCCGTCCCAGGCCACGCGGCTGGAGGCCGCCGGGCAGGCGCTGGAGCGGCACCGCGACGCGGCCGAGGC
>NZ_RIBZ01000375.1:0-652 GCF_003721215.1 Streptomyces botrytidirepellens | reverse complement strand
GCGGCGACCGCCCTCGGCCTGGCGGCCGCGCTCGGCTACCGCGAGCGCGGCCGCATAATGATCAAGCCGCTGAGGGAGCCACCCGAGCTGCCCTCGGGCAGCGCCATACGGGCCATGGCGGAGGCCGACTACCCGGCCTGGCAGGCCCACAGGCGCGCCCACTACGCCCGCAGTGCACTCGACAGCGGGCTCACCCGGGAAGAGGCCGAGGCCAAGGCGGACACCGACTACGCGACGCTGCTGCCGCACGGCCCCGCCACTCCCGGCACGGTGCTGCGGGTCCTCGCCCACGACGGCACGGACGTGGGCACCCTCTGGGTCGCGCTGCGCGCCGGGGAGCCGGACGCCGAGGAGCGGGGCGAGGCGTACGTCTACTCCGTCGAGGTCGCCGAGGGGCACCGCGGACACGGCCACGGCCGGACCCTGATGCTGGCCGCCGAGCGCGACAGCCTGGCCGCCGGGGCGCGCAGCCTCGGCCTGCACGTCTTCGGCGGGAACACCACCGCGCTGCGGCTGTACGAGTCGCTGGGCTACGAGGTGGTGGAGTACAACCTCATCAAGCAGCTGCTCTAGATGAATGAGTCCGATGTTCTCAGTGGTCGTAGGCGATCAGGGATCGCTTGGCTGTGGCTCCGGTGGTCCAGTTGTGCCA
>NZ_RIBZ01000372.1:0-638 GCF_003721215.1 Streptomyces botrytidirepellens | reverse complement strand
GGGGCCCATCCGGGCGGCAGGGGCGGCGCGGCGGGCGGGTAGCGCGTGCCCAGCGCGGCCCGGAGCGGACGCGCGCCCGGGTAGTAGGTGAGGTCGGCGTCGAGCACCAGACCGAGGGGCAGCGCCTGCTCGGGGGCCCTGCCCGCCGCGCCGAAGGACAGCAGCATCGCCATCCGGCCCGTGCCACGGCCGCGCAGCCAGATCCGCCGGGTGGTGAGCTTGCCGTCGCTGCTGTCCTCGCGGCCCAGGACGAGCCACTGGTCCCGGACCGGCTGCCCGTGCGCGAGCAGCTCGGCCACCGGCACCGTGACGCCGACCCGGGAGCGCGTGGTGGCGGCCAGCTCCTCCGGCAGGCTGTCGAGGTGGAGGAAGCCCTGGTTGAGGAGGTGCGCCAGGGCGCATTCCTCCAGCAGCCGGGCGGGCCAGCCGGGGCCGGAGGAGGGGATCGCGCCCAGCTCCCGCACCCGCGCCTCCAGGCCGGGGGCCTGGGCGTCGACCATGCGGGCGGCCGTCTCATCCCACGCCCCGTACCCGGCGCGGTCGGCCGTGGCCAGGCCGTCCCGCAGCAGGTCCGACAGCCGCTGCTCCAGCTCCGTGGCGCCCGCCGCGATGCGCTGGGCGCGCCGCTCGGCGCGGCG
>NZ_RIBZ01000368.1:0-630 GCF_003721215.1 Streptomyces botrytidirepellens | reverse complement strand
CGTGCGGGCCCGTGTGGGCGCGGCGCTGGGTAACGGCCCGGGCGGGCAGGCCGGTGCGCGGACCGGGCATGGGACGGCCCCGACACCGCGAACGCGGAGCCGGGGCCGGGTGGAGACGGGCCGGGCGGGTGCCCGCGTACCGCTACTTCCTGGACTTCTCGCCCTTGCGTCCGCGGACTCGCCGGACGGCCCGCCAGACCCGGCGCGGGGGGATCAGGAGCAGGACCGCGACGGCGACGAGCACCGTTCCGAGGAACGTGTCACCGGTCACCAGATGGGCGATACCGGAGAGCAGCGTCGTGGCGGTCAGGATATGGACCGCACTGCGCCGGGTCCGCTCGGAGACGCCGGGCTTGTACGTCAGGAACAGGGCGGTGAACACGGACGCCGCTTGGAGGATGGTGAAGAACATAACGAGAATGCCGGACAAGACGAAAGCTCCTTACAGAAGAGGGGATTGGCCTCGACGGCCATGCGCCGGGACGGTCGCCTCGGTGCCTGCGACGCACTGTGGGCTGGGGCCGGGCAAGCCCCGCAACCCCCATCCCCGGGCAACCGCCGGGCGGATGTCGGGACATGGGTCGGCCCCCGGGGCGCGGCATAGTCGCTGCGCCTCGGGGGCCGCGGGGG
>NZ_RIBZ01000365.1:0-630 GCF_003721215.1 Streptomyces botrytidirepellens | reverse complement strand
CCCCGGGCCGGAGCGCCGGGGGCCCGCGGCCCCCGGCCGGGGCGGGGCGACACGGGGCCGGTTCAGCTGGTGATGGTGAACAGGGCGAGGTACGGGACGACGCGGGCCCATGGGTCTTGGAGCGGCGGGTCCGGGTGGCGACGAACACGAGGACCCGCCCCGTTTGCAACGCTCCTACCGCACCTAGCGAGGCTGTTGTCACTCATTGGCTGCGTCGTAGAGCGAGCACGACTCGGCATGATGCTTATTGGCGAGCTCGCCGCCTTCCACGGCCGGGATCACGTGCCCGCATTCGTCGCACTCATCGCGTTGCTCACGATCCTTGTCGACCAGAAGGACGCGGGCGCCGTTGTCGGCGACCAGTTCGAAGTGGCCGCTGTTGTATAGCTCCGACATCGCGATGCGAAGCTCCTCATGACTCACCGGCATCTCGATCGACTCGTTGCTCTCCAACGGAAACTCCTCCTGATGACGGGGCGGGGTGATGCCGGGCACGGCACCACGACGCGCCACACGGTCAAGCGTGCGGGGGCTAGGCAGGCAACAAGCGGGCTGGGCACACCCCGGCCCCCCTCTGGCGGCGTCGGGCTGAGCGGCGACCCGAGGGCAGGGGGCCGGTGGCGGGGCGTG
>NZ_RIBZ01000366.1:0-629 GCF_003721215.1 Streptomyces botrytidirepellens | reverse complement strand
GGCGCGACGCCACCCGGCTCGCCCGGCAGCGCGGCATCCCCCGGCTCGCCCGGCAGCATGCCGTCCCCCAACCTGCCAGGCGGCGCGGCCTCCCCCGGCCTCCCCGGCGGCGCAGGGGCTGCCGACTTCCCCGGCGGAATCGCGCTCCCCGGCACGCCCGGCGGCGCAACGTCACCCAACTCCCCCGGCGGCGCCTCGCAAACCCCGCTCGACCGGGCCGTCGAGACCGTGCCCGGTTGGCAGGCCGAGGCGCTTGGCGATGCGCTCGGGGTGCGCGGGCCTCGGCTGGCGTTCACCAACGCCTGTGTCGCCTCCGCCAGCGCCATCGCGCACGGGTGCCGGCTCATCGCCTCCGGGCGGGCCGACATCGTGATCTGTGCAGGGGCGTACCTGGTGGAGGAGGAGAACCTGGCCAAGTTCGGCTCCGGGTTCGCCCTGTCCCGGGACGGGATGGTGCGGCCGTTCTGCGCCGACCGCAGCGGGCTGCTGCTCGGCGACGGGGCCGCCGCCGTGGTCCTCGAGTCGGCCGAGAGCGCCCGGCGCAGGGGCGCGCGGGTGCTCGGGGCGCTGACCGGGTGGGGCGCCGCGTCCGACGCGCACCACATCGCGCGGCCGCACCCCGACGGCAC
>NZ_RIBZ01000364.1:0-625 GCF_003721215.1 Streptomyces botrytidirepellens | reverse complement strand
GGCCCGCACCCGGGACGGCTGAGGGCCCGGGCGGCGCAGCGGGGCGAACCGCACCGGGGTCCCGGGCGCGGCCTGCGCCGCGGCGGCCAGGTACGGCTCCGGGACGACGCCCACCACGGGGTAGCCGCCGGTCGTCGGATGGTCGGCGAGGAACAGCACCGGACGGCCGTCGGGCGGCACCTGGAGGGCGCCGAGCACCATGCCCTCACTGGGCAGCTCGCCCTCCCCGGCGCGCTCCAGCGCGGGGCCCTCGGTGCGCAGCCCGATCCGGTTGCTCGCGGCCGCGACCCGGAACCGGCCGGTGGTGAGGGTGCGCAGCCCGGTGGCGGTGAACCAGTCGTCGCGCGGACCGAACACCACCGGAAGCACCAGCTCGGGCACGATGCCCGCGTACGGGACCCAGTCCACCGCCGGGGCCGGCCCGTACGGGGCGCCGAGCCGCAGCACCGCGCCGTCGGCGAGCGGGACCGGTCCGAGCCCGGAGAGCACGTCGGTGGCGCGGCTGCCGAGCACCGGCTCGGCGTCGACCCCGCCCCCGAACGCCACGTACGCGCGCACCCCGTGCGTGGCGGGGCCGACGTCCAGCACGGCGCCCGCCAAGAGCCGCACCGGCGCGCCCCAGGCG
>NZ_RIBZ01000363.1:0-609 GCF_003721215.1 Streptomyces botrytidirepellens | reverse complement strand
GCTGCTGGCCCGCTGTGCGCCCGCGCTCCTCGGGCCCGCCCCCGCCGACCGGCTGGCCGCCGCCGAGGAGCGGGCCGCCCGGCTCGCCTCCCGCAACCGCCTCGCCCGCGAGCTGCACGACTCCGTCGGGCACGCGCTCAGCGCGGTGACGCTCCAGGCGAGCGCCGCGCGCAGGGTCCTGGACGCCGATCCGGGCTTCGCCCGGGAGGCGCTGGAGGCGATCGAGGAGACGACGCGCGGGGCCGTCGCCGAACTCGACAGCGTGCTGGGCCTGTTGCGCGAGGAGTCCGACGGACCCGGGACGGGCCGGGCCACGCCCTCCCCCACCCTCGCCGACCTGGACGCGCTGCTGGCCCGTACCCGCGCCGCGGGCGTCACCGTCGACCTCGACGGGCCCCCACCGGGCGGTCTGCCGCCGGTCGTCTCCCGCGAGGCGTACCGCATCGTGCAGGAAGGGCTGAGCAACGCCCTGCGCCACGCCGGCCCGGTGCCGGTGCGGGTGCGGATGACCAGATGCGGCAGCGAGTTGGAGATCAGCATGGAGAACCCGGTGAGCGGGGCCGCCGCCCGCGCGCGCCGCACCGGTGGCGGCCGCGGGCTGCGCGGCAT
>NZ_RIBZ01000371.1:0-593 GCF_003721215.1 Streptomyces botrytidirepellens | reverse complement strand
GCGAGCTGCTTGCCGCCCTCGCCCTCGTCCTTGACGATCGTGCCCGCCGTACGGGCCGGGCGCTCCTCCGCGCCGTCGACCTTCGTCCAGGCACCCTCCAGACCCACTTCCTCGGCCTCGATGTCCAGATCGGACAGGTCCCAGGAGGTCACCGGCTTCTTCTTCGCCGCCATGATGCCCTTGAACGACGGATAGCGGGCCTCACCCGACTGGTCGGTCACCGACACCACCGCCGGAAGCGCCGCCTCCAAGTGCTCGGTCGCCGTGTCGCCGTCCCGGCGGCCCTTGACCGTGCCCTCCTCAACCGCAACCTCCGACAGCAGCGTCACCTGCGGAACCCCCAGGCGCTCGGCCAGGATCGCCGGAAGCACACCCATCGTGCCGTCCGTGGACGCCATGCCGCAGATCACCAGGTCGTAACCGGTCTTCTCCACCGCCCTGGCCAGCACCAGCGAGGTGCCCAGCGCATCCGTGCCGTGCAGGTCGTCGTCCTCGACGTGCACGGCCTTGTCGGCACCCATCGACAGCGCCTTGCGCAGCGCGTCCTTGGCGTCCTCCGGACCCACGGTCAGCACCGTGATCTCCGCGTCGTC
>NZ_RIBZ01000367.1:0-591 GCF_003721215.1 Streptomyces botrytidirepellens | reverse complement strand
GGCGCGGGGTCCGCGGCCGGGTTGCCCGCGAGCCGCCGCGCGGCGTCGGCGGCGCAGCGCCGTACGGACTCCAGGGCGCGCCGGATCCACGCGTCGGTCGCGGCGTGGGTGGTCACCGGGAGCACGAGCGCCACGGCCAGTCCCGCCCCGGCCGCGCCGATGGCGGTCTGCTCCAGGCGCAGCGCGAGCAGCCCGGGGTGCAGCACGCCGAGCAGGCCGTACAGCAGCCCGGCCATCAGCGTCACGAAGAACACCATCCAGCTGTACGACAGCGGCGCGGTGTAGAAGATCCCGAAGACGCAGGCGGCGACGAGGACGGCGGTGGGCGCCGGGGCGCCGTGCAGCGGTATGGCGACGGCGAGCCCGGCCGCGATGCCGCTGACGGTGCCGACGACCCGGCGGAAGCCGCGTACCAGCGTCTCGCCGCGCGAGGCGGTGTTGACGAAGATCCACCAAGCGGTGCCGACGGCCCAGTACCACCGCTCGCCGGAGAGGGCCTGGCCGGCGGCGAGCGCGAACGCGCAGGCGGCGGCCGCCTGGAAGGCCTGCCGGGTGGCGGGCCGTGCCAGGCCCCGCCCACCCGGCGGCGCG
>NZ_RIBZ01000360.1:0-588 GCF_003721215.1 Streptomyces botrytidirepellens | reverse complement strand
CCCCGCCTCCCCAAGCCCCCGCGGCACGGTGGTCCCCCGCAACGGCGTCCCACCCCGGCCCGCGGCCCGGGCGTCCGACACGCCGTGGCGCCGATCGGCTGCGCCGTGCGGTCCGGCGTCGGCCGGGACGCCGTACGGCGTCCCGCCGTCGGCCGCGGGGCCTCCGGGTGCGCCGTCGCGCGTTGCGGCGCCCGATTGCCCGCTGGGGCCCCGGTCGTCCACGTCGCGTTGACCGGGTCCTGCTGCGTCGGCGTAGGGCGCGCCGGGGGTTCCGGGCTGCCCGCCGGGGTACTGGTCGGCGGCGCCATACGGCGTCCTGCCGTCGCGCGCTGTGGCTCCTGGTTGCCCGCCGGGGCCCCGGTCGTCCCCGTCGCGGTGGCCGGGTCCTGTCGCGTTGGTGTACGGCGCGCCGCCGCGTGCTGTGGCTCCTGGTTGCCTGCCGGGGCCCCAGCCGTCTCCGTCGCGGTGGCCGGGTCCTGCTGCGTCGGCGTACGGCACGCCGGGACGCCCGGGGGCGCCTGGCTGCTCGCCGTGGCGCCGGTCACCGTACGGCGTCCCGCCGCCCGCCGTGGCGCCCGGCTGCCCGGT
>NZ_RIBZ01000359.1:0-583 GCF_003721215.1 Streptomyces botrytidirepellens | reverse complement strand
GGCGTCGGCGCGAGCAGCGCGGCGGCCGTCCCGACCGCGACGGCCGAACGCGGCAGCAGCGACGCCTGCCCCAGCACCGCGCGGGCGCGGGCGTGGGTGTCGGGGTCCGTGATGACGACGCCGTCCACCAGCTCGGGCCGGGCCGCGAGCACGGCCGCGTGGTCGGCGGGGTCGACGGCCTGCGCCAGATAGCGCCATCCGGGCAGGGCGGGGATGCCGTGCTCGCCCAGGTACTCGACGGCTGCCAGCACGTCGGTGCTGGGCGGCAGCAGCCCGCCGTCGCCGAGCGCCGCGAGGATGCGCGAGTCGTCGGCGGCGGCGGTCCGCAGGTCGAACAGCTGCCGCTCGGCGGAGGCCACGCTCTCCTCCAGCAGCTCCCGCAACGCGTCGGCGTTCCGGTCCAGCTCCTCGGCGGTCAGCGGCCCGTCGCCCACGGGCCGCCGCCGCGCGTCGTCCCGTACGGCGGCGCCGGACCCCGCGGGCGCGTCGCCGTCGCCGACCTCGGGGGCCCAGCAGTCCCCCTCGTCGTCGGACCCGCTGTCCCCGTCGTCCGCCGGGTGCGGTTGACCGGCTTCCGGCGCCT
>NZ_RIBZ01000358.1:0-579 GCF_003721215.1 Streptomyces botrytidirepellens | reverse complement strand
GGCCGCCGCCCGGCGGCAGGCCCGCGCCGCCCGGGTCGGCGCCGCCCGCCGCCTCGACCGCCTCGACGGCCTCCCCCACGGTCTCCTCGCCCAGCAGCTGGTTGAGGCGGTCGAGGACCTCCCCCACGCCGTAGCCCTCGCGGGCCAGCAGCCGCAGCCAGGGCCGCACCAGGCCGGTCACCACGGCCGCTTCGGGGCCGTTTCCGCAGACGTCGCCGAGGACGAAGCACCAGCGCCCGTCACCGGCCGGGAAGACGTCGTAGAAGTCGCCCCCGGCCGAGATGTCGCCGGTCGGCTCGTACACGACGGCCGACTCCACGCCGGGGATCCGGGCGATCCCGGACGGCAGCAGCCCGCGCTGGAGCACGCTGCTGATGGTGGCCTGGCGCGTGTAGCGCCGGGCGGAGGCGAGGGCGAGCGCGACGCGGCGCGCGAAGTCCTCGATCAGGCCGACGACTTCGTCCGGCATGCGCACCAGCCCGGCCCGCCCGAGCAGCAGTGTGCCCAGCGCGCGCCCGCCCGCGATCAGGCGGCAGGCGAGCGCCGCGCCGCCGGGCCCGTACGCCGCGGGGTCGGCCG
>NZ_RIBZ01000362.1:0-579 GCF_003721215.1 Streptomyces botrytidirepellens | reverse complement strand
TGCTGGAGGAGGTGGACCGGCTCGCGAGAGAGGGACGGTTCGACTATCTCCTCATCGAGTCCAGCGGCATCTCCGAGCCCATGCCCGTCGCCGCCACCTTCGCCTTCCCCCGCGACGACGGCGCAACGCTGGACGAGGTCGCGCGGCTCGACACCATGGTCACCGTCGTCGACGCCGCGAACTTCCTGCCGGAACTGACCAGCGGGGACGAGCTGGTCGCGCGGGGACTCGACCAGTACGAGGACGACGAGCGCACCGTCAGCGATCTCCTCATGGACCAGGTCGAGTTCGCCGACGTCATCGTCCTCAACAAGCTCGACCTGGTCACCCCCGACACGGCCGAACGGCTGGCGGCAGCGCTGTCCCGGCTCAACCCGGCCGCCCGTCTCGTACCCGCCACACACGGCCGGGTCGCCCCCACGGACGTGCTCGGCACCGGCCGCTTCGACCTCGAACGCGCCCAGCAGGCCCCCGGCTGGGTGAGGGAACTCAACGGCGACCATGTGCCGGAGACCGAGGAATACGGCATCTCCAGCACCGTCTTCCGGGCCACCCGGCCCTTCCATCCCGCCCGGCTGT
>NZ_RIBZ01000355.1:0-578 GCF_003721215.1 Streptomyces botrytidirepellens | reverse complement strand
GGCGAGGGACCCGGCCAGGGCGTCGGTGGGCAGGAGGCGGGGCGCACCGCCGGGCGCCGCGGCCGCCGGTGCGCCGACGGCCAGCAGCCAGCCGGTGGAGACCGCTCCGGTGGCGGCGCGGCAGCCGACGTACGAGCCGAGGGCGAGCGCGGCGAGCGTGAGCGCGAGCCCCGGCAGCAGCCAGGCCGCGGCCCCGGGGCCCCCGGCGGTGGCGGGCAGCAGCAGTCCGGCGAGGGTGAGCAGCGGTACGGACACCGCCAGCACCGCGGCCGTACGGGTCAGCAGCAGCCGCAGCCCGCCGGACGGCGTGGAGGCGACGATTTCGTGCATCGGGTCGGCGTGCCGCCCGTACGACACGGCGACGCCGAGCGTCGGCAGGACGGGTGCGAGCAGCAGCAGGAGCGGCCGTACCCCGCCGAACCCGGTGGCCCGTGCGGCACACACCGCCCCGACGGCGATGACCAGCAACGAGACCAGCCACGGTCCCCGCAACGCGGGCCCCGCGGCCCATGCGAGCCGGCTGAGGAGGGCGGCCCGGCCGCCCCCGACGAGGCGGGACCCGGCGGCGCGCCGCCCCA
>NZ_RIBZ01000354.1:0-578 GCF_003721215.1 Streptomyces botrytidirepellens | reverse complement strand
GGGCGTCGGCGCGCGGCAGATCCGCCGCGGGGGAGGGGTCGCTGAAGCCGAGGGTCCACCCGAGGGCGGCGGCCTGGGCGGGTGCGCGCGGGCGGGCTCCCGGCGCGCCGGGGACGAGGGCTCTCAGCGCCGGGCCGTCGATGTGCAGATAGGGCGTGCCGAGGGCCGTGCCGAGCGTGGCGAGCTGCGCGGGGTCCTCGCCCCGCCGCGGCGCCCGCGCGGACCGGTGCTGGGGATCCTGCCGCCCGTGGACCACGATCCAGTGGTCGTGCCCCGGGTGTTCGGAGGGTACGAGGGCGGGCGCGACCTCCGCCGGGGTGGCACCGAGCATGAGCCGCACCAGCGCGCCGACGCTGTGGCTGTCGGTGTTCAGGGCGTGCCGCGGGCTGGTGAGCAGGGACAGCAGGACGGTCGCCGTGCTGGTCACCTGGCGGTGGACCAGCGGCGGGGCGGCGGTGGCGGCGGCCTGGCCGAGGGCCAGGGTGGTGGTGCCGTCGGCGCCGGGCAGCGTGTGCACGGTCAGGTGCGCACCGTCGTGGTGGTGGGCCGCCGCCGAGGGAGGCGGCGGCCCGCTCGCG
>NZ_RIBZ01000369.1:0-578 GCF_003721215.1 Streptomyces botrytidirepellens | reverse complement strand
TCGCCGCGGCCGAAGGCGGCGACGGCCTCGCGGACGGCCGAGTCGTACAGCTCGGGCACTTCCTCCATCGTGCGCGCGACCTTCAGACCCCGCCCGCCACCACCGAAGGCGGCCTTGATCGCGATCGGCAGCCCGTGCTGCTCGGCGAACGCCACGACCTCGTCCGAGCCGGAGACGGGGTCGGGGGTGCCCGCGACCAGGGGGGCTCCGGCGCGCTGGGCGATGTGACGGGCTGCGACCTTGTCGCCGAGGTCGCGGATGGCCTGCGGGGGCGGGCCGATCCAGGTCAGCCCGGCGTCCAGGACGGCCTGGGCGAATTCGGCGTTCTCCGAGAGGAAGCCGTAGCCGGGGTGGACGGCGTCGGCGCCGGACTCGGCGGCCGCGGCCAGCACCTTGGCCTGGTCCAGATAGCTGGCGGCCGGGGTGTCACCGCCCAGCGCATAGGCCTCGTCCGCCGCGCGCACATGAACGGCGTCCCGGTCCGGATCGGCGTAGACGGCAACGCTCGCGATCCCGGCATCCCGGCAGGCACGGGCAACACGGACAGCGATCTCGCCACGATTGGCGATGAGCACCTT
>NZ_RIBZ01000353.1:0-576 GCF_003721215.1 Streptomyces botrytidirepellens | reverse complement strand
GGGCGCGGGGGCCGGGGCCGACGGCGCGGGGGCGGGTGGGGGCGTGGGGGCGGGCTGCCGGGGCGGGGCGGGCTGACCGCCGCCGCCGCCGAAGCCGCCTGCGTTTCCGCCGCCTCCGCTTCCGCCTCCGCCGAAGCCGCCGGGACCGCCGGACGCTCCCGGCCCGGCCCCGCCGGGTCCGCCGCCCGGACCGGCTGGCCCGCCTCCTTGTCCTCCAGAAGGATCGACGATCGCCTCGATGCGCCACTGCACGCCGATCGCGTCGTTGAGGGCCTGCCGCAGGACGTCCTCGCTGCCGCCGTTGGCGAAGCTGTCACGGGCGCCCGCGTTGGGGAACCCGATCTGGAGGGTCGTGCCGTCGAAGCCGGAGACCGTGGCGTTCTGGCTCAGCAGGATCCAGGTGAAGCGGCGGCGGTTCTTGACCGCCTCCAGGATGTCCGGCCACATCTGCCGCACCTGCATGGCGCCCTGCGCCATGCCCGGAGTCGGCTGCGGCTGGCCGGGCCCACCGGCCGGGCGGCCCTGCCCTGCCCCCTGTCCGGCCCCGGGCGCAGGTCCGGCCCCGGCCGCGGGCGC
>NZ_RIBZ01000357.1:0-566 GCF_003721215.1 Streptomyces botrytidirepellens | reverse complement strand
GTGTTGCGTCCGAAGGTGGATGCGGCGTGGCATCTGCATGAGCTGACGCGGGACATGGACTTGTCTGCGTTCGTGGTGTTCTCCTCCGCGGCGGGCACGCTGGGCAGTGCGGGTCAGGGGAGTTACGCGGCGGGTAATGCGTTCCTGGATGCGTTGGTGGAGTATCGGCGTGGTCTTGGGTTGCCGGGTGTGTCGTTGGCGTGGGGGCCGTGGGATCAGTCTGACGGCATGGTCGGTGAGCTGAGCGCTGCCGATCGGGAGCGGATGCACCGCTCGGGGTTCCCGCCGTTGCCCGTGGAGCAGGGTGTGGCGCTGTTCGATGCTGCGGTGGGTGCTGGGGAGCCGGTGGTGTTGCCGGTGCGGCTGGATCTTTCCGCATTCCGTTCCGGTGGTGATGTTCCGCCTCTGCTCCGTGGGTTGGTGCGGAGTCGGCGTGCTGCCGGGCGGGCTGTGGCGAGTGGCCTCGGCGAGAATCTGATCGGCCTGGGCGAGGTCGAGCAGCGGGAGGTGCTGCTGGATCTGGTGCGGGGCCAAGTCGCGTCGGTGCTCGGGTATCAGGGTGCTGC
>NZ_RIBZ01000356.1:0-561 GCF_003721215.1 Streptomyces botrytidirepellens | reverse complement strand
GTCGGCCGGCCACCGGCCGCCGCGGTCGGCCTTCCACGGCCGCTGCCGCCGGTGGCCGCGAGCGCCCGGAGCGGGGTGGGCAGGGTGGCGGTGTCCTGGGCGGCCAGGGCCCGGGCGTCCAGCTTGAGCGCCAGCAGATGGGGGCGGCCGTGGCGGTACGCCGCGTCCAGCAGGGCCAGCCCCTCTTCGGTGGTGTTGGCCGTGATCCCCAGGCGGCCGATCCTGGCCAGGTTGGCGGTGTCCAGCCGCGCGGTGAGGCCGCTGGTGGCCGCCCACAGCCCCCAGGCCACCGACAGCCCTGGCCGACCGGCGGCCTGGCGGTGGGACGCGAGCGCGTCGCAGAAGGCGTTGGCCGCCGCGTAATTGGCCTGGCTGGGCGTGCCCAGATCGGAGGCGAAGGAGGAGAACATGACGAACATGCCGAGGCGCAGATGTGCCGTCGCCGCGTGCAGATTGGCCGCGGCAGTGGCCTTGGCCGCCCACACCCGCGCCAGCCGCTCCGGGGACTGCGCGGGGAGCATCGCGTCGTCGAGGGCGCCCGCGGCGTGGATGACGCCGGTC
>NZ_RIBZ01000350.1:0-554 GCF_003721215.1 Streptomyces botrytidirepellens | reverse complement strand
GCCGCGGGCCCGGACGGCCGTCGTCACCCGGGCCGTGGCCGCGGCCCACGGCTGGCGCCCGGGGCGGGCCGCCGCGCTGACCTTCGAGGACGGCCGCACGGTACGGCTGCGGGTCCTCGCGGTGGCGGACGACTCCCTGCCGTACCAGCTCTTCCTCCCGCGCGAACTGGTGCGTGCCCACGATCCCTCGGCGCTGGCCGACGTCGTCTACCGCACCGGCGGCCCACCGGCCCGGCCCGCGCCCGGACTGGGCGCGCACGAGGTGCCGGTGGCGGAGTACACGGCCGCGGCCGACGCCGAGGACGACCGGCTGGTCCGGATCTTCACCCTGATCCTGACCGCCATGACCTCGGGCTACACCGCGATTGCCGTCGCCGCCACGCTGCTCGCCGCCACCGTGGACCGGGCCCGCGACCTGCGCACCCTGCGGCTGTCCGGCGCGACCCGCCGCCAGGTGCTGCTGGCCGTCGCGGGCGAGACGGTCTGCGTCGTGGCCCTCGGCGCCGCCCTGGGGGCGGCGGTGGCCGCGCCCGTGCTGCTCGGCATGGTCCACG
>NZ_RIBZ01000347.1:0-553 GCF_003721215.1 Streptomyces botrytidirepellens | reverse complement strand
GGCCGCCGCGAGCAGCCCGAGGACGACGGCGGCGGGCGTCGGCAGCGGCAGCGCGCGCGCCAGCGTGCCCACGGCGACCGCGGCCGCGCCCACCACCACGGCGTCCGAGGACTCGGCGATCGCGGCCAGGTACCCGGCCGCGATCACGGTGACCGCGGACGAGGCGACCGCGGCGGTCAGCCCGTACAGCCGTTCGTCCGCCGACGCGTGGCTGCGCAGCTGGAGGACGATCACCAGCAGCACCCAGACGCCGAGCGTGCCGATGAGCACCGTCGGGGCGTGGGCGCGGCCGGTGGCGAGCAGCCCGGCGTCGGCCGCCAGACCGCCCAGGAAGGCCAGCGCGATGCCCTGCCGGGCGGGCCACATGCCGTTCAGCCGGAACCACCCGGCCGCCGTGACCGCCTGGAGCAGCGCCACGACCACGGCGACCGCGGGCTCGCCGAGCGGCGCGGTGGCCGCGAGCAGCGCGGCGAGCGCCGCCGTGAGGGCGGCCGGCTGGAGCCCGGGGTCGACGATCTGGGGGCGGCCCTCGGCGCGGGCCTTCTCGGCGGCG
>NZ_RIBZ01000361.1:0-547 GCF_003721215.1 Streptomyces botrytidirepellens | reverse complement strand
GGCAGCGCCTTCGCGAGCTATGCCGTGCCGACCGTCGTGGGCGAGATCAAGCGCCACTTCCGGGACCACATGTGGGGCGTGCATGTGCCGCGCCGGGTCCAGGAGTTGCGCAACCGCGTGCGTGCCGCCGCCCAGGAGCTCACGCGCACGCCCGACGACCGTTCCCCGAGTGTGTCGGACATCGCCGAGCACACCGGGATGAGCGAGGAGGACGTGCTGCTGGGGATGGAGGCGATGGAGAGCTTCTCGGCGCTGTCCCTGGACGCCGAACTGCCGGGCGCCGAGGACGGCTACTCCCTGGCCGACACCCTCGGCGCCCCGGAGCCCTCCTACGACCGGGTCATCCAGCGCGAGGCCCTCAAGCCGGGGCTTCGGGCCCTGCCCGAACGCGAGCGGCACATCCTCTACCTGCGCTTCTTCCGCGAGGAGACCCAGGGCCGGATCGCCGAACAGCTCGGCATCTCCCAGATGCACGTGTCCCGCCTGATCAACCGCACCTGCGCCCGGCTGCACGACCAGATCGAGGCCCCGGCGGCATGACGCCCGC
>NZ_RIBZ01000352.1:0-538 GCF_003721215.1 Streptomyces botrytidirepellens | reverse complement strand
CGGGCGCCGGATCGATGCCGGCATCCTTCAGGATCTTCCAGACGGTCGACGCAGCACCTTCACTCCCAGCACGAGCAGCTCGCCATGAAGACGCCTGTAGCCCCAGCTTGGATTCTCTCTCGCCAGACGCAGCACCAGAATCCGGATGGAGCGCACGGTACGTGGGCGACCGGGTCGCTTGGGCCGCGATAAGACGGCATGACGGCGCCTGGCGAGGTCGCGATGCCAGCGCAGCACCGTGTCAGGACGCACGAGCAACCGCACCTGCCGCAGAACCGGCAACGGCAGCCGGTGCAGCAGCGCCGCCAGGAACGCCCGATCGCCCGGAGCGAACCGCACTCGGTCACCGCCGAGTTGGGGTTCGAGCACCGTGATCTGATGGCGGAGGGCCAGGATCTCCGCATCCTTGTCCCGGTTGCTCATCGGCAGCAGACGCAGCAGCGCGAACGCATTCGTCACGCCCAAGTAGGCCAGTCGCAGCAGCACGGTCGATCATCATGACGCGCCGGCTACCAGCCACGCGAGAGCACCGACTCGA
>NZ_RIBZ01000348.1:0-537 GCF_003721215.1 Streptomyces botrytidirepellens | reverse complement strand
TGGGCCGGTCGGTGCCCGTGGTGATGTGGCTGAGTGTGTGCTGTGTTGCGGTGGCGAGGACCGGGTCCGGGCCCAGTTCCAGAAAGATGCCTGTCTCGGGGGCGATGTGGGTGATGGCGGGGTGGAAGCGGACGGGTTGGCGGATGTGTTGGGCCCAGTATTCGGGGGTGGCGATGCGCTCGTCGGCGGGTTCCCCGGTGAGGTTGCTCAGCAGGGGAAGGGTGGGTTGGTGATAGGTGAGGTTCGTGATGGCCTGGGTGAAGGGTTCCAGGATGGGGTCCATCAGGGGGGAGTGGAAGGCGTGGCTGACGGTCAGGGTCTTGGTTTTGCGGTGCTTGGCGGCCCAGGCGGCGCTGATCTCGGCTACGCGTTCGGTGGGTCCGGAGATGACGGTGTTGCCGGGTGTGTTCAGAGCGGCGATGGCCACGTGGCCGTCATGTTCGGCAAGGTCCTCGGCGAGTTCGTCGGGGGTGGCGGCGATGGTGGCCATGCCGCCGCCTTGCGGGAGGCCGCCCATGAGGGTGGCGCGGGCGGCCA
>NZ_RIBZ01000351.1:0-537 GCF_003721215.1 Streptomyces botrytidirepellens | reverse complement strand
GGCGCTCCAGAGCCGGATACAGCACTCACGCCCTGGGAGTGCCCTATCTGCCGGCAGACGCCAAGGGGCTTTACCACGCCTTGACACAGACACTTCACGACGACCAGGACACCCGCGCGCTAGCTGCCTGCGGAAACCGGCCCGGAGAGATCACCAGTGATCCACCCCACCCCTGTCGCATGGGGAGCACGGTGCCGTGCTCCCACCCCGAAAGAGGGTCGGGAGCCGACAAGGGGTTCTTATGCCTCTCGATGCAGAGAGCATCCGGATCGATGGGGTGGCCTCAGGGGTCCACGGTTGACGACGGCATGCAGGGGCGCGGTACGGCACGGTAGGTCTACCGGATCGGGTGACGGACGAATCGGACACCGTTGACACGTCTGCGAGTTGGGAGCACGAGGGCTCCCAGAGGGCTCCCACTTGCTCCCAGCCCGGAAACGGTTAAGGCCGCCTCCGCTACCCGCGGAAACGACCTCCGACCTGCGAAAACGCTGGTCGGGACGACAGGATTTGAACCTGCGACCCCTTGACCCCCAG
>NZ_RIBZ01000343.1:0-537 GCF_003721215.1 Streptomyces botrytidirepellens | reverse complement strand
CGTCCGCGCGTCGTCCCCTCCCGGGCCCCCGCGCCGCCTTGCGGCGGCCGGTGCGCACCCGGCCTGGTGGCCTGGTGGCCTGGCTGGGTGTTGCGTGGCTTGGTTCTGGCCCCGTCATGGTCAGCGGCACGCCCTGACCCCGGTCCGGCCCTGACCCCGGTCCGGTCTCGAACCCGGTCCGGTCTTGGTCCGGTCGCTGGTGGGCGTGTCCGTCTGGCGGGCTGTCTGCCCGCCCACACCACGAGGAGATTCTTGTGCTCAATCTCGCGTTGCTGCTGGTGTTGGCTGCCAGCATCCTCATGTCGGTCAGCCGCCGTCGCCTCTCGCTTCGGTGGGGGCTCGCCGCCGTCGGGCTGATGCTGGCCAGTGCCCTGCTGTGCGCTCTGGCGCACCACTACACGGCGGTGGTCATCGTTGTGCTGTTCGCCGCCGCGTACGCAGACGTCGCGGCCGGCCAGTACCGGGCCGCCCGGCGGCAGGCGGATGCGAAGTCCTCGCAGGACTCCGCGCTGCGTAAGTAGCCCCGGGCGGCTTCTG
>NZ_RIBZ01000344.1:0-531 GCF_003721215.1 Streptomyces botrytidirepellens | reverse complement strand
CGGCGGCCGGACGGCGCACCCGGCGGCGCGACCGGAAGCGCGACCGCCTTACGGCCCGGCCCCCACATCGCGACGCGGCCAATCGGCGGCGGCCCGGCCCGGCGCGCGGCGGCCGTCTCGCGTACGGCCGCCCTCGCCGCCGTACAGCGCGAGCGGGACCGGCTGCCCCACTACTGGTTCGCGCAGCGCCTGCTCCTCGCGCTCAGCGGCCAGCGGCCCGTCCACACCCTGCTCGGGCACGCCCTCCCGGACGCCTATGACCAGCTGATCGTGCTCGCGCCCCGCGCACCGCTGCGCCCCGCCGCCGGATGCGCCGCACCCGTCGTACGGCGGTGCGGGGAGTACCGGCCGCGGCACGGGGTGATCGAGGCGTTCGCCCGGATCGCCTCGGCCGACCGGCTCAGCGCGCTCGCGTTCCGGCTGGAGCTGGGCGCCGACGCCCGCTGGCGCTGCGCCGCCGTCGACCTCGGCCCGCTGGTCACATCGGCGGGGCCGTGAGAAGGCCGGGGCACCGTGCGGTGGTCGCACGGT
>NZ_RIBZ01000341.1:0-530 GCF_003721215.1 Streptomyces botrytidirepellens | reverse complement strand
GACGTGTCGGCGGGGTGGGGCCGACGGTCCGGGCAAGCGCGGGGTGCGCTCACCGGGCACCGCCGGTCGCCGTGCGGGCCGGGATCCGGCCGTCGGGCTGGACGCGGGGCGCGTCGTGGGCGGCCAGGAAGGCGTCGACCGCCGCGGGCCAGCCGTAGCGCTCGGCGCGGACCCGGGCCGTCGCGCGGCGTACGGGTTCGGGGCGGGCCAGGACCTGGGCGACGGCGTCCGCGAAGGCCGCCCCGTTGTCGGCCGCCGTCGCGCCCGCCGGGCCGACGATGTCGGGGAGCGCGGACAGGGCGCTGACGACGACGGGCGACCCGCACGCCAGCGCCTCCAGCGCGGCCAGCCCGAAGGTCTCCGCCGGGCCCGGGGCGAGGACGACGTCCGCGCTCGCCTGGAGCGCGGCCAAGCGGGCCCGGTCGCCGACGTGGCCGAGGAAGGCCGCCGGAAGGTCCTCCGCGCGGGCGCGGGCCTCCAGCCGGGCGCGCAGCGGGCCGTCACCCGCGACGACGAGCGCCGCCGGGACG
>NZ_RIBZ01000338.1:0-527 GCF_003721215.1 Streptomyces botrytidirepellens | reverse complement strand
CCGCTGCCGTTCGCCCGCCCGGCGGAGGCCCACATCCCGGGCCGCTGGACCGCGGGCCGGCGGCTCGCGCACACCCCCCGCTGGGCGGAGGACCGACCGCCGCCGCGGCAGCCCCTGGCCGCCCTCTCCGAGGAGGGCGCATGACCGGGCCCGACCACCGGCCGGGCGCGTCCGGGGCACGCCGCGAACAGCCGAGCGCCCCGGCGTCGGCCCATGAGCGGGGCGCCAAGGCGCGGCGCGGCTCGGTGGATCCGGTGCGGGCGCTGATGTACCGCCACCGCGAGCTGTGCGCCCGGGCCGTCGATCCGCTGGAGATCGCCGCCGGTCTGGAGGCCCACGGGGTCACCGACCGCACCGCCGCCCGCTTCCGGCACCGCGATGTCTTCTCGCTCGCCGAGGAGCTGTACGCCCGGGTCCCGCGCGACGGCGACGGTGGGGACGACGCGCCCCGTCGGAAGACCGCCCCGGCCCGGCCCCGGGCCGTGCGGGCGGCGCTCGCGCTGCTCTGGCTGCTGCCCGGCGCGCTG
>NZ_RIBZ01000342.1:0-523 GCF_003721215.1 Streptomyces botrytidirepellens | reverse complement strand
GGGGCGTATCCGCCGCCGTAGCCGCCCGCTCCGTACGCCGGGGCCGGGGCGTCCGCCTCGCCCCGCCGCGCGAGCACGAGCAGCGCCACCAGCCCCACGAGCAGCTCGAAGAACGCGGTCAGCACCGACAGCACCCCGACGGTCGGCAGATCGTCGAAGTGCTCGACGTACTCCAGCTTGATGTAGAGCGAAACCGCGCTCACCCCGGTCGCCAGCACCAGCGCCGCGGTCACCATCCCCAGCGGCCGCGCCAGCGGGGCGCGGCTCAGGGCGGCGGCGGCCGCCACCAGGCAGAGCGCGACGAGGGCCCAGGCCTGCCAGGCGGAGGGCGGCGAGAGCAGCGTGATCAGGCTGTGCTTGCCGGTCAGCTGGTACTTGTACATGTCCCATTCGGCCTTCTGCGCCCAGTAGATCTGCCAGGCCCCGAGGACGGCCCCCGCCGCCCCCAGCAGCAGCGCCCCGAGCATCGCCGCCCCCGGCGTCGGCCGCGCGGGCGGCTGGTCGGCGGGCTCGGCGGCGTACC
>NZ_RIBZ01000349.1:0-522 GCF_003721215.1 Streptomyces botrytidirepellens | reverse complement strand
CCTCAAGGCCGTGGCGGGCCTCCTGCCCACCGAGCGCGGCAGCGTCTACACCGACGGCCAGCCGTCGCTGCTGGGCGTCAACGCGGCCCTGATGAACGACCTCACCGGTGAGCGGAACGTCATACTGGGCGGTCTGGCCATGGGGATGTCGCGCGAGCAGATCCGCGAGCGATATGCGGACATCATGGACTTCTCGGGCATCAACGAGAAGGGTGACTTCATCACCCTCCCGATGCGCACCTACTCCTCCGGCATGGCGGCCCGCCTCCGCTTCTCCATCGCGGCGGCCAAGGACCACGACGTCCTGATGATCGACGAGGCCCTGGCCACCGGTGACCGGAAGTTCCAGAAGCGCTCCGAGGCCCGCATCCGCGAGCTGCGCAAGGACGCCGGAACGGTCTTCCTCGTCAGCCACAACAACAAGTCCATCCGGGACACCTGTGACCGGGTGCTGTGGCTGGAGAAGGGCGAGCTGCTGATGGACGGCCCGACGGACGAGGTCATCAAGGCGTACGAGAAGGA
>NZ_RIBZ01000337.1:0-522 GCF_003721215.1 Streptomyces botrytidirepellens | reverse complement strand
GGCCCGGCGCGGGCTCCGACTGCTGACCGGGCGGGGTGAAGAGGCGCGAGGACCCCTGGGGGCGGGGGCTCGCCGACGAGGGCCGGGCGCCCGCGGACGGAGGACGGGGAGCCGCCGACGTCGGCGCCGCGTCGTCGGCGTCCGATGCGGGCGGCGCGAACCACGGCGAGCGGGGGGCGCCCTGCTGGTCCGGTCCGGACCGCTGCGGCGGCACCAGGCCGGGCCCGGACTGACGGGCCTTCTGGGCGTCCTGGGCGGCCGGTCCGTCCGCCGGCGCCCTGTCCCGCGCGGACGGCCTGGACGGCAGGGGCGGCGGTCCGTTGCGGGACTCCTCCGGTGCGTCCTTGCCGACCGGGCCGGGACGGCCGGTCCCGTTGGTGCCGTTTCCGCTGGTGCCGTTCCCGTTCCCGTTCCCGTTTCCGCCAGGGCCGTCGGTCCCGGCAGGCGCCCGGCGCGGCAGCCGCCGCGGCAGCGCGGAGTCCGCGCCCGTTCCGGCGGCGTCGGAGCGCTCGGCGCGCTCCG
>NZ_RIBZ01000346.1:0-521 GCF_003721215.1 Streptomyces botrytidirepellens | reverse complement strand
GGCGTCGGCCTGTTGCTCCTGGAGCGGTTGTCGGATGCGCGACGCAACGGCCATCGGGTGTTGGCGGTGATTCGGGGTTCGGCGGTGAATCAGGATGGTGCGTCGAATGGTTTGACGGCGCCGAATGGTCCGTCGCAGCAGCGGGTGATCCGTCAGGCGTTGGCCGGTGCGGGGCTGTCGGCTGCCGGGGTGGACGCGGTGGAGGCGCACGGTACGGGGACGACCTTGGGTGACCCGATCGAGGCGCAGGCGCTGCTGGCGACATACGGCCAGGAGCGTCCGGAGGACCAGCCGCTGTGGCTGGGCTCCATTAAATCCAATATCGGGCATACGCAGGCGGCCGCCGGTGTGGCGGGTGTGATCAAGATGGTGCAGGCGATGCGGCATGGCGTACTGCCCGCCTCGCTGCACGTCGATGAGCCCACACCGCACGTGGACTGGGCCAGCGGTGCGGTACGGCTGCTGACCGAGCCGGTGGAGTGGCCGCACAGCGAACGTCCCCGCCGGGCCGGAGTGTCCTC
>NZ_RIBZ01000336.1:0-520 GCF_003721215.1 Streptomyces botrytidirepellens | reverse complement strand
GGTGCGTAACGGCAAAAGCACTGCCGGACATCAGCGCTATCTCTGCTCTCACTGCCGTAAAACATGGCAACTGCAGTTCACTTACACCGCTTCTCAACCCGGTACGCACCAGAAAATCATTGATATGGCCATGAATGGCGTTGGATGCCGGGCAACCGCCCGCATTATGGGCGTTGGCCTCAACACGATTTTCCGCCATTTAAAAAACTCAGGCCGCAGTCGGTAACCTCGCGCATACAGCCGGGCAGTGACGTCATCGTCTGCGCGGAAATGGACGAACAGTGGGGATACGTCGGGGCTAAATCGCGCCAGCGCTGGCTGTTTTACGCGTATGACAGGCTCCGGAAGACGGTTGTTGCGCACGTATTCGGTGAACGCACTATGGCGACGCTGGGGCGTCTTATGAGCCTGCTGTCACCCTTTGACGTGGTGATATGGATGACGGATGGCTGGCCGCTGTATGAATCCCGCCTGAAGGGAAAGCTGCACGTAATCAGCAAGCGATATACGCAGCGAATTG
>NZ_RIBZ01000335.1:0-515 GCF_003721215.1 Streptomyces botrytidirepellens | reverse complement strand
GGCCCAGGCGGCCGCTGCCGCCAGCGCCACGGCCGGTGCCAGGTCAGACGGCCCGGTGGGGGAAGCGGCGGCCGCCAGGCGTGGCCGCGCCCCGGCGGCCTCCGGAGGTGAGGCCGCCGCGGACCCCTGCGCGGGCGGGATGCCGAAGACCGGCAGCAGCCGGGACGGCCCGCCCCGCAACATCGACCGCGGCAGCAGCGACAGCGGATCCAGATAGCGGTCCCCGCGCCGCAGCCCCCAGTGCAGACAGCCCGTCGGGCAGTGGAACGGTCCCGCTTCCACCACCCCGACCACCTGCCCCGCCGTCACCCGCGCGCCCTTGGGTACCGTGGCCCGCACCGGTTCGTAGGACGTCCGCAGCGGAGGGTCGCCGGTCCCGGACAGCTCGATGGTGAGCACCCCGCGCCTCGCGACCGGCCCCGCGAAGCTCACCCGCCCCGCGGCCGCCGCCCGCACCGCCTGCCCCGCCCGCGCCGCCAGATCGACCCCGCGATGCCCCGCCGCCCACGGCGCGG
>NZ_RIBZ01000345.1:0-504 GCF_003721215.1 Streptomyces botrytidirepellens | reverse complement strand
CCCGGCGAACTGATCCATATCGACGTCAAGAAACTCGGCCGCATCCCCGACGGCGGCGGCCACAAAACGCTCGGCCGGGCCGCCAGCCGCAAGAACCGCACCGGCACCGGCTACGCCTTCCTGCACACCGCGCTGGACGACCACTCCCGCCTGGCCTACACCGAGAGCCTGCCCGACGAGAAGGCGGCCACCTGCGCGGCATTCCTACGACGAGCTGCCGCCTGGTTCGCCGCACGCGGCGTGACCGTCGAGCGGGTGCTGACCGACAACGCCTGGTCCTACACCAAGAACACCTGGCGGCAGACCTGCCGTGACCTGGGCATCAGCCCCCGCTGGACCCGTCCCTGGCGCCCGCAGACCAACGGCAAGGTCGAACGCTTCCACCGCACCCTGCTTGACGAATGGGCCTACCACCGGCCCTACATGTCAGAAGCCGAACGGCAGGCAGCGTTTCCCGACTGGCTGGACTGGTACAACTACCACCGACCCCACACCGGAATCAGC
>NZ_RIBZ01000334.1:0-502 GCF_003721215.1 Streptomyces botrytidirepellens | reverse complement strand
GGCTGCGGCGGCTGCGGCGGCCATGGTGACGGCACCGGTCGCGCGGCGTTCGACCGCGCCGCCGCCGCGCTGCACGCGGTGCTCGACGCGGCGGGGCCGGGCCTGCACCACCTGGTGTGCAGCGTCCCGGTGGACGGCACGCCCCTGGCCGCCGCGGTGCACGCCACCGCGCGGGAAGGGCGGCCGCCGACGTTCGCCGAGCCCGGCGCGCTCGTCTTCCGCACCGTGCTGGCCTGCGGCATCGCCACCGGAAGCCCCGGCGGCATCGTCCTGCGGACGAGCCTGCCCGGAGTGCCCGACACGGTCCGCGGCTGGTCGCTGCGCGACGGCTGGCCGCGCCCGCTGAGCGAGGCCGAGGTCTTCACCGCGTACTGCACCGACGCACAGACCGGCGAGCCGATCCCACCGGAGCACGGCGTCGAGTACCGGGCGGGCCTCCCGCTGCCCCGGCCCGAGGACGAAGAGGGGTGACACGGCGAAAGGCCCGTCCCGCCGCGGTCAC
>NZ_RIBZ01000340.1:0-502 GCF_003721215.1 Streptomyces botrytidirepellens | reverse complement strand
GCCAGTAGCTTTGGTGCTGGAAGGCATACGTCGGCAGCGGAACGGGCCGGCCGGTCCCCAGCACGGCCGCCCAGTCCGGAGCGGTGCCGTGCACATGAGTGTGACCCAGCGCCTCCAGAACGGTCCGGACCTCCGAACGCGTGCGATGGCAACTCGCCACCACACTGTGCTCCTCAGCCAGCAACGGCGTGAGCACCGCACCCGGCCCGATCTCCACCAGCACATCAGCAGCAGGCAGGTCAGCCACCGCGTCATGGAAACGGACAGCACGCCGCGCGTGATCCACCCAATACGCAGCCGAGTCCACCGGATGCGCGGAATCAGCCGTAGCAACGATCCTCAGACCCGGCGCACGGAAGTCCAGCTCCTCCAGCACCCCACCGAAGTCTCCGAGCATCGGCTCCATCAGCGGCGAATGGAAAGCATGGCTGACCCTCAGACGCGAGGTACGCACCCCACGCTCACGCCACTGCTCCGCAAGCCGGTCGATCTCCCCGACCGG
>NZ_RIBZ01000339.1:0-500 GCF_003721215.1 Streptomyces botrytidirepellens | reverse complement strand
GGCTACCGGCTGCTGGTCAACCCGACCGGCCGCTTCGAGATCGGCGGCCCGATGGGTGACGCCGGGCTCACCGGCCGCAAGATCATCATCGACACCTACGGCGGCATGTCCCGCCACGGTGGCGGCGCCTTCTCCGGCAAGGACCCGTCCAAGGTCGACCGCTCCGCGGCGTACGCGATGCGCTGGGTGGCCAAGAACGTCGTGGCCGCGGGGCTCGCCCAGCGCTGCGAGGTCCAGGTCGCGTACGCGATCGGCAAGGCCGAGCCGGTCGGTCTGTTCGTGGAGACCTTCGGCACCGCCACGATCGACGCCGAGAAGATCGAGAAGGCCATCTCCGAGGTCTTCGACCTGCGTCCGGCCGCGATCATCCGCGACCTGGACCTGCTCCGCCCGATCTACGCCCGGACGGCGGCCTACGGCCACTTCGGCCGCGAGGACTCCGACTTCACCTGGGAGCGCACCGACCGCGTCGACGCCCTCCGCGCGGCGGCCGGTCTGTA